>JAOPVD010000162.1 GCA_025966295.1 Frankiales bacterium
CACCTCGCCCGCCAGGATGGCCTTGGCCAGCCGGTCGCCGATCGCCTTCTGCACCAGCCGGCGCAACGGCCGAGCGCCGTACACCGGGTCGAAGCCGGCCAGCGACAGCCACTCCCGGGCCGCCGGCGTCACCGTCAGCACCAGCCGGCGGTCGGCCAGCCGGCGGGCCAGCGCGGCGATCTGCAGGTCCACGATCTGGGTGAGCTCCGCGGTGCTCAGCGACCCGAACACCACCACGTCATCGAGCCGGTTGACGAACTCCGGCTTGAACGCCTGCCGCACGCTCTCGAGCACCTTGTCGCGGCGCTGCTCGGGCGTGAGCAGCGGGTCGGTGCTGTAGCCCGAACCGAGGTTGGAGGTCAGCACCAGGATGGTGTTGCGGAAGTCGACGGTGCGGCCCTGGCCGTCGGTGAGGCGGCCGTCGTCGAGCACCTGCAGCAGCACGTCGAACACGTCCGGGTGCGCCTTCTCGACCTCGTCGAACAGCACCACCGAGTACGGCCGGCGGCGGACCGCCTCGGTGAGCTGACCGCCCTGGTCGTAGCCGACGTAGCCGGGGGGCGCGCCGACGAGCCGGGCGACCGCGTGCTTCTCGCCGTACTCGCTCATGTCGATGCGGGTGAGGGCGCGCTCGTCGTCGAACAGGAACTCCGCGAGGGCCTTCGCCAGCTCCGTCTTACCCACCCCGGTCGGGCCCAGGAACAGGAACGAGCCGGTCGGGCGGTGCGGGTCGGAGATGCCGGCGCGGGCCCGGCGGACCGCGTCGGACACCGCCTCGACCGCCGGTCGCTGCCCGATCAGGCGGGCCGACAGGGCCTCCTCCATGCGCAGCAGCTTCTGGGTCTCGCCCTCGAGCAGCCGGCCGGACGGGATGCCGGTCCAGGCGCTGACCACCTCGGCGACGTCGTCGGCGGTGACCTGCTCCTTGACCATCGCGTCGGCGGGCGGCGGCGCGGCCGAGGCCAGCTCCTTCTCGACCGCGGGGATCTCGGCGTACTGCAGCCGGGAGGCGGTCTCGAGGTCGCCGTCGCGCTGCGCGCGCTCGAGCTGCGAGCGCAGCTCGTCGAGGGTCTTCTTCAGCTCACCGACCCGGTTCAGGCCCGACTTCTCCTGCTCCCAGCGGGCCATCAGCGACCCCAGCTCCTCCGACCGGTCGGCCAGCTCGCGGCGCAGCTCCTGCAGCCGGGCCTTGGAGGCCTCGTCGGTCTCGCGCTCGAGGGCCAGCTCCTCCATCTTCATCCGGTCGACCGTGCGCTGCAGCGCGTCGATCTCGACCGGCCGGCTGTCGATCTCCATGCGCAGCCGGGAGGCGGCCTCGTCGACCAGGTCGATGGCCTTGTCGGGCAGGAACCGGGCGGTGATGTAGCGGTCCGACAGCGTGGCCGCGGCGACCAGCGCCGAGTCGGTGATCTCGACCCCGTGGTGCGCCTCGTAGCGGCCCTTGAGGCCGCGCAGGATCGCGATGGTGTCCTCGGCCGACGGCTCGCCGACGAGCACCTGCTGGAAGCGGCGCTCGAGGGCCGGGTCCTTCTCGATGTTCTGGCGGTACTCGTCCAGGGTGGTGGCGCCAACCATCCGCAGCTCCCCGCGGGCCAGCATCGGCTTGAGCATGTTGCCGGCGTCCAGCGAGCCCTCGCCCTTGCCGGCGCCGACGACGGTGTGCAGCTCGTCGAGGAAGGTGATGACCTGCCCGTCGCTGTCCTTGATCTCCTGCAGGACCGCCTTGAGGCGCTCCTCGAACTCGCCGCGGTACTTGGCACCGGCGATCATCGCGCCCAGGTCGAGACTCACCAAGCGCTTGTCCCGCAACGACTCCGGCACGTCCCCGGCGACGATCCGCTGCGCCAGCCCCTCCACGACGGCGGTCTTGCCGACGCCCGGCTCGCCGATGAGCACCGGGTTGTTCTTGGTCCGGCGGGACAGCACCTGCACCACCCGGCGGATCTCGGTGTCCCGGCCGATGACCGGGTCGAGCGCGCCGTTGCGGGCCTGCTCAGTGAGGTCGACGCCGTACTTCGCCAGCGCCTGGTAGGACGACTCGGGGTCCTGCGAGGTCACCCGGCGGTCGCCACCGCGGACGGCCTTGAAGGCCGCGACCAGGTCCTTGGGGCTCGGCAGCCCCAGCGCGCGCTCACCGGCCAGCCCGACGACGAGGTGCTCCGTGGAGACGAAGTCGTCCTGGTGCTCGGCGGCCGCCCGCTGGGCGCTCTCGAACGCGGTGAGGACGCCGCGGCTCAGCCCCGGCGCGGCGACGTTGCTGCCCGAAGCGGTCGGCAGCTGCTGCAGCTGCTGCTCGGCGGCGGCCCGGACCCCGACCGGGTCGGCACCGGTGGCGGCGAGCAGCGGGGCCGCCACGCCGCCTTCCTGGTCGAGTAGCGCGAGCAGCAGGTGCACGGGGGCGACCTCGGGGTGGCCCGCGGCGGCGGCCCGGCGGACGGCCGTCGACACGGCCTCCTGAGCCTTGGTGGTGAGGCGATCGGTGTTCATCCGGTCCCTTCTGGTCAGTCCTCGGGGCGCCAGACGACCAGCGCCGTCTTGCGAACCGGGACCAGGTCGCGGCGGAGCGAGGCGAGGACGTCGTCGTGCGCGAGGACGACGGCCGTGCGTGCCTCGCCGAGCTGCACGGCGAGCTCGGCGACCCGCTCCTGCAGCGCGGCGACCTGGTTCTCGAGCTCGATCACCCGCTTGATGCCGGCCAGGTTGACGCCCTCCTCCTGCGACAGCCGCTGCACCTCGCGGAGCAGGTCAACGTCGCGCTGGGAGTAGCGCCGCCCGCCGCCGCCGGTGCGCTCCGGGGTCACCAGCCCGAGGCGGTCGTACTGCCGCAGGGTCTGCGGGTGCATGCCCGCCAGCTGGGCGGCGACCGAGATGACGAAGACCTGATCGGTGCTCACAGCATGACCTCCTTGAGGTGCGCCCGCGGATCGCGCTGGGCGAGGGCGGCGTAGGCCTCCAACGCCGTCCGCTCCTCGGGCGTCAGCTCGGTCGGGACCGCGACCTCGACGGTCACGAGCAGGTCGCCCGCCCCCGTCTTGGCCGGGAACCCCTTGCCCTTCACCCGGAAGGTGCGCCCGGAGCTGGTCCCGGCCGGCACCTTGAGCGTGATCGGCCCGTCCGGGGTGGGTACGGCCACCAGGGCGCCCAGCGTCGCCTCGGCGTAGGTCACCGGGACGGTCAGCGTCAGGTGGTTGCCCTTGCGTCCGAACACCGGGTGCGGGGCGACCGTCACGCGGACGAGCAGGTCGCCGGCCGGCGCCCCCCGCTCGCCCGGGGATCCCTTGCCGGCCAGCCGGATCCGCTGCCCGTCGGCCACGCCGGCCGGGATGCGCACCGTGATGGTGCGCTCCTTGGTCTGCTCGCCGGTGCCCTTGCAGGTCGCGCACGGCGTCTCGACGACCATGCCGGTGCCGCGGCAGTTCTTGCACGGTTCGGCGAACGAGAACGAGCCCTGGTTGCGCGACACCACGCCCTGACCCCGGCAGATGCCGCAGGTCTTCGGGCTGGTGCCCGGTGCCGCGCCCGAGCCGTGGCAGGTGTCGCAGGCGCCGCTGGTGGCCAGCCGCAGCGGCACGGTACTGCCGCGCAGCGCGTCGACGAACGCCAGCCCGATGGCGGTCTCGATGTCAGCCCCACGGCGCGGCGCCTGCCGACCGCGGCCGCCGAACAGGCCGCCGAACACGTCGGAGAAGCCCCCGCCGGCGCCCTGGCCGAAGATGTCGCCCACGTCGAAGCCGCCCGGGAACCCCCGGGAGCCGCCACTGGCGAACAGCGACCGGGCCTCGTCGTACTCCCGGCGCTTGGTCTCGTCCGAGAGCACGTCGTAGGCCTCGCTGACCTCCTTGAAGCGCTCCTCCCCGCCCGGGTTGCGGTCGGGGTGCAGCTCCGCGGCCAGCTTGCGGTAGGCCTTCTTGATGTCGCCGGCCTTGGCGTCCTTCGGGACGCCGAGAGCGGCGTAGTAGTCCTTCTCGACGTAGTCGCGCGCGCTCATCGGCGTCCCACCTCCCTCAGTCCTCTTGTGCTGGTACGTCGGGCTGCTCGGCCGGTGCCCCCGGGTCGCTGACGGCCACCCCGGCGGGCCGCAGGACCCGTCCGGAGCGCAGCCGCCAGCCGGGCTGGAGCACCTCGGCGACGACCGTGACGGTCGCCTGCGGGTCCTCCGGTGCCTGCACGAGGGCGTGGTGCACCGAGGGGTCGAACACGTCGCCCTGGGCGCCGTACCGCTCGAGGCCGTGCCGGTCGGCGAGCTGCTCGAGGCTCTCACCGACGCCCTTGAAGGCGCCCTCGAGGTCACCATGCTGGCGGGCCAGCTCGATGCTGTCGAGCAGCGGCAGCAGGTTCTCGAGCAGCCCCACGGTGGCGGTCTCGACCATCGTGATGCGGTCCCGGTCGACCCGCTTGCGGTAGTTGGCGTACTCCGCCGTCACCCGCTGCAGGTCGCCGAGCAGCTCGTCCTCGCGGGACGGAACCGCCTGCGCTGCAGGCGCTTCCGGCTCCGCGGGCACGCCGGTCCGCAGCTCGCCGGTCTCGGGGTCCAGCCGCCGCTTGTCGCGGATGACCACCTGCTCCGGGTCGAACTCGGTGTCGGGACCGTCGCTCACTTGTCCTCGTCCACGATCTCCGCGTCGACGACACCCTCGTCCGCGGCGTCGGCCGTCGGGGCACCGGCCTCACCGGCGCTCTGCTGCTGGGCGTACAGCGCGCCACCGAGCTCCTGGCTCTTCTTGGCCAGCACCTCGCTCTTCTCCCGGATCGCGGCGATGTCGCTGCCGCCGAGCACCCCGGTGAGGTCGGTCAGCGCCGCCTCGACGTCGGCCTTGCCCTCGGCCGGGACCTTGTCGCCGTTCTCGGCGAGGAACTTCTGCGTCTGGTGGACGAGGGCCTCGGCCTGGTTGCGGGTCTCGGCCTCCTCCTTGCGCTTGGCGTCCTCCTCGGCGTACTGCTCGGCCTCCTTCATCATCCGCTCGA
>JAOPVD010000169.1 GCA_025966295.1 Frankiales bacterium
GCCCCGGCGAGCACGCAGCTGGCCACCGTGCGGCTGACCGCCCAGGTCGCGCCGCAGCCGGTGGTCGTCACGCCGTCCTCCGCCCCGCCCCAGGCGACGCCCCGCGCGGCGGTGCGGGCGAAGCCGAAGGCCCGGGCCGTGGTCCGCGTCCTCCCCAAGGCGCCGGTGAAGCGCTGGTTGCCGACGGGCACCGGGATGTGGCTGCACGACTACGACCGCTCCGAGAGCGGCAACGGCAAGGCGGTCGTCGCCCGTGCCCAGCGGGTGGGGCTGAGCCACCTGTTCGTGCAGACCGGCAGCAGCAAGAAGGGCTGGATCGGCGGCCCGACGCTGCGGTCGCTGCTGCCCGCCACCCGCGGCACCGGCATCAAGGTCATCGCCTGGGACTTCCCGACGCTGGTCGACCCGGTCGCCGACGCCCGGCGGCTGGCCGCGGCGGCCCACTTCCGTTGCGGCGGCTGCCCGCGGGTCGCCGCGGTGGCGCCCGACGTCGAGACCGCCGCCGAGGGCACCCGGATCGGGACCTCCGCGGTGATCCGCTACTACACCGCGCTGCGCAGGGCCCTGCCGCGCGACACCGCCATCCTGGCCACCGTGCCGTGGCCCAGCGAGATGCGGACCGGCAAGTACCCGTACGCCTCGACCGCGAAGCGGGCGGACGCCCTGATCCCGATGGCGTACTGGTACAACCGCTCGCCGGCGATCGTGACCGCCACCTCGATGCGCTACTTCAAGCGCTTCGGCCGCCCGGTCATGCCGGTCGGCCAGGGCTACGACGGCCGCCTCGACGCGCCGTACCTCGCCGCCGACCCGCACCCCGGCAAGAGCGTGCGGTCCTTCCTGCACACCGCCCGCCAGTACGGCGCCACGTCGGTCTCGCTCTGGTCGTGGCAGACCACCGGCGGTCAGCAGTGGACCGCGCTCGCCAAGGCCCGCCCGCTCTACGCCCGCCGCTAGCTGTCGCAGCCCCGACGTACCGTGGAGGGATGGCGCAGAAGATCCTCGGTGGGCACGGTGCGCGTCCCACGGTGCCGCGCCTCGACACCAACCTGCGGCGCACCGGCCGCCGCTTCGAGGTGGTCAGCGACTTCGAGCCGGCCGGTGACCAGCCGGCCGCCATCAAGGAGCTGACCAGCCGGCTGGAGCAGGGCAAGCCCGACGTCGTGCTGCTCGGGGCCACCGGCACCGGCAAGAGCGCCACCACGGCCTGGCTGGTGGAGCAGGTGCAGCGCCCGACGCTGGTCATGGCGCCCAACAAGACCCTCGCGGCCCAGCTCGCCAACGAGTTCCGCGAGCTGCTGCCCCACAACGCGGTCGAGTACTTCGTCAGCTACTACGACTACTACCAGCCCGAGGCGTACGTCCCGCAGACCGACACCTACATCGAGAAGGACTCCTCCATCAACGAGGAGGTCGAGCGGCTGCGGCACTCCGCGACGATGTCGCTGCTCACCCGCCGCGACGTGATCGTGGTGGCGTCGGTGTCCTGCATCTACGGCCTCGGCACGCCGCAGGAGTACGTCGACCGGATGGTCCGGCTCAAGGTCGGCGACGTCATCGAGCGCGACAAGCTGCTCCGCAAGCTCGTCGACGTGCAGTACACCCGCAACGACCTGGCCTTCACCCGCGGCACCTTCCGGGTCCGCGGCGACACCGTCGAGGTGTTCCCGGTCTACGAGGAGCTGGCCGTCCGGGTCGAGATGTTCGGCGACGAGATCGAGCGGGTCATGACGCTGCACCCGCTCACCGGCGAGGTGGTGGCCGAGCACGACGAGGTCTTCGTGTTCCCGGCCACCCACTACGTCGCCGGTCCGGAGCGGATGGAGCGCGCCACCGCCGGGATTGAGCTGGAGCTGGCCGACCGGCTCGCCGAGATGGAGGGGCAGGGCAAGCTGCTCGAGGCCCAGCGGCTGCGGATGCGCACCACCAACGACCTCGAGATGATGCGCCAGGTCGGGTTCTGCAACGGCATCGAGAACTACAGCCGCCACATCGACGGCCGGGCGGCCGGCACCGCGCCGCACACCCTGCTCGACTACTTCCCCGAGGACTTCCTGCTGGTCCTCGACGAGTCGCACGTGACGGTCCCGCAGATCGGGGCGATGTACGAGGGCGACATGTCCCGCAAGCGGACCCTGGTCGACCACGGCTTCCGGCTGCCGAGCGCGATGGACAACCGGCCGCTGAGGTGGGAGGAGTTCCTCCAGCGCACCGGCCAGACCGTCTACCTGTCGGCCACTCCCGGTCAGTACGAGCTGAGCCGGGTCAAGGACGACGTCGTCGAGCAGGTCATCCGGCCGACCGGCCTGGTCGACCCGGAGATCGTCGTGAAGCCCACCAAGGGCCAGATCGACGACCTGGTGCACGAGATCAAGCTCCGGGCCGACAAGAACGAGCGGGTGCTCGTCACCACCCTCACCAAGAAGATGTCGGAGGACCTCACCGACTACCTGCTCGACCTGGGCATCCGGGTCCGGTACCTGCACTCCGAGGTCGACACCATCCGCCGGATCGAGCTGCTCAAGGAGCTGCGGCAGGGTGTCTTCGACGTGCTGGTCGGCATCAACCTGCTGCGCGAGGGCCTCGACCTGCCGGAGGTGTCGCTGGTGGCGATCCTCGACGCCGACAAGGAGGGCTTCCTGCGCTCCGGCACCAGCCTGATCCAGACCATCGGCCGGGCGGCCCGCAACGTGTCCGGCCAGGTCCACATGTCCGCCGACAAGATCACGCCGTCGATGGCCAAGGCGATCGACGAGACCAGCCGCCGGCGGGCCAAGCAGATCGCCTACAACACCGAGCGCGGCCTCGACCCGCAGCCGCTGCGCAAGAAGATCGCCGACATCCTCGACGACATCGTGCGCGACGACCCCGACCTGGTCGGCGGCAGCGGCCGCAACCAGTCCCGCGGCAAGGCGCCGGTCCCGGGCGGGGCCCCCAAGGGCGGCCCGACGCACGCCGCCTCGCTCAAGGGGATGCCGCGGGCCGAGCTGGCGATGCTGATCCAGCAGCTCCAGGACCAGATGCACGAGGCCGCCCGCGAGCTCTCGTTCGAGCTGGCGGCCCGGCTGCGCGACGAGGTCGGCGAGCTGAAGAAGGAGCTCCGCGGGATGGACGCCGCCGGCATCCGGTAGCGGCCCGGAGGCGGCTGTGACCTGGCTCACTTACCGCCGGTAACACCGGCTCGGTAGGCTGGGCGCTTCGTCCCCCCAGACACAGGACAGCTAGGAGCGCTTGGTGCAGGAATCTCAGGTCGCCGCCGACGGCGGCCGGCCGCTCCGCATCACGCTCCTGTCGTACCGGAGCAAGCCGCACTGCGGCGGTCAGGGCGTCTACGTCCGGCACCTGTCGCGCGAGCTGGCGGCGCTCGGCCACGAGGTCGAGGTCCTCAGCGGCCCGCCGTACCCGGAGCTGGACGCCGGTGTGACGCTGACCACGGTGCCGTCGCTGGACCTCTACCGCGAGCCCGACCCGTTCCGGGTGCCGTGGCCCAGGGAGTTCAAGACCTCGATCGACGTGCTCGAGTTCGGGCTGATGTGCACCGCCGCCTTCCCGGAGCCGCTGACGTTCAGCCTGCGGGCGCACCGGGTGCTGCGGGACCGGGCCGTGAAGCCCGACATCGTGCACGACAACCAGACGCTCGGCTACGGCATGCTGCTCATGAAGCGCGCCGGGCTGCCGATCATCGCCAACGTGCACCACCCGATCACGGTGGACCGGGCGCTGGACATGGCCGCCGCGCCGCTGCGCAAGAAGGTCTCCACCTGGCGCTGGTACTCCTTCCTGCGGATGCAGAAGCGCGTCATCCAGCGGATGCCCACCCTCGTCACCGTCAGCGAGAACTCCTACGACGACATCGTCCGCGACTTCGGCGTCGACCCGGCGAAGATGCGGGTGATCCCGGTGGGCGTGGAGCACGACGTGTTCGTGCCGCCGTCGGTGCCGCGCGTCCCGGGCCGGATCGTGGCCACCGCCTCGGCCGACGTGCCGCTCAAGGGCATCGTCCCGCTGCTCGAGGCGGTCGCGAAGCTCCGCACCGAGCGCGACGTCGAGCTGGTCATCGTCGGCCGGGCCAAGGAGGGCGGCGCCGCCGCCCGCGCCATCGAGCGCCTCGGCCTGGAGGACGCGGTCCGGTTCGTCACCGGCGTCAGCGAGGCCGAGCTCGTGCAGGTCTTCGGCTCGGCGCACGTCGGGGTGGTGCCGTCGCTGTACGAGGGTTTCAGCCTGCCGGCCATCGAGCTGATGAGCTGCGCCACGCCGCTCGTGGCCACCACCGCCGGTGCGCTGCCGGAGGTCGTCGGCGACGCCGCGCTCACCGTGCCGCCGGGCGACACCGAGGCGCTGGCGCAGGCCATCAAGCGGGTGATGGACGACCCGGAGCTCGCCGCCACGCTCGGCCAGGCCGGTCGCGACCGCGTCATGAGCCGCTACACCTGGACCTCGGTCGCCGAGCAGACCGTGCAGTGGTACCGCGACTACCTCGGGGAGAAGCCCTAGTGCTCACCGTCGACTTCGACAAGTTCCCGGTCGGGCCGGGCGACCGGGTGCTCGACATGGGCTGCGGCGGCGGACGGCACGCCTTCGCGCTCTACCGCCGCGGCGCCGACGTCGTCGCGCTCGACATGAGCGAGCAGGACCTGCGCGAGGTCGAGACGATGTTCCGCGCCATGGAGCTGGAGGGCGAGGTGCCGGCCGGCGCCTCCGCCAGCGCGGTGCGCGGCAACGCCTACGCCCTGCCGTTCGAGAGCGAGAGCTTCGACCGGGTCGTCGCCGCCGAGGTGCTCGAGCACCTGCCGGCCGACACCGACGCGATGTCTGAGCTGTTCCGGGTCCTCAAGCCCGGCGGCCTGATCGCCGTCACGGTGCCCCGCTGGCTGCCCGAGAAGGTCTGCTGGGCGCTGTCCGACGACTACCACGAGGTCGAGGGCGGGCACGTCCGGATCTACAAGGGCTCGCAGCTGCGGGAGCGGCTGGAGGGCACCGGGCTGGTCTACTCCGGCGAGCACCACGCGCACGCGCTGCACTCGCCGTACTGGTGGCTCAAGTGCGCGGTGGGCGTCACGAACGACAACAACCCCCTGGTGAAGGCCTACCACGCGCTGCTGGTGTGGGACATGGTCAAGCAGCCGCTGCTCACCCGGGTCGC
The DNA here is from genome assembly GCA_025966295.1 of Frankiales bacterium. Classification (GTDB taxonomy): domain Bacteria; phylum Actinomycetota; class Actinomycetes; order Mycobacteriales; family SCTD01; genus RYN-111. The sequence continues at coordinate 5,144 of JAOPVD010000169.1, forward strand.
TGAGCGGGTCCTGCAGCCGCTGGTCGGCAAGTCCCTGGTGGTCTACCTGCGCAAGCCGGCGAAGGGCGCCCGTGCGGCGGCCTGAGCTCCGCGCGCTGCCCGGCGTCCTGACCGCCGGCCAGGTGCAGGAGACCGTCGCCGCGATCGCGGCCGCGCAGCAGCCCTGCGGCTCGCTGCCCTGGCCGGACGGCCACTCCGACGCCTGGGACCACGTCGAGTGCGCGATGGTCCTCACCCTCGGCGGCCGGCTCGACGAGGCCCGGCGGGCCTACGCCTGGTTGCGCCGCACCCAGGCGTCGGACGGCTCGTGGGCGACGTCGTACGACCAGCTCGACGTGCTCGACCCGATGGTTGACGTCAACCAGTGCGCCTACGTCGCGGTCGGCGTCTGGCAGTGGTGGACCGTCACCGGTGACCGGGCGCTGCCCGAGCAGATGTGGCCGCACGTGCGCCGCGCCCTCGACCTGGTCTGCGACATGCAGGCCCCGTCCGGGGAGATCTGGTGGGCCCGCGACGGTGCCGTGCCGCGCAAGGAGGCCCTGCTGACGGGCTCCTCGTCGATGTACCAGTCGCTGCGCTGCGGCATCGCCCTCGCCGAGCTGCTGGGGGAGCCGCAGCCGGAGTGGGAGCTCGCTGCCGGCCTGCTGCAGCACGCCGTGGCGCACCACCCCGACGTGTTCATGGACAAGAGCCGGTTCTCGATGGACTGGTACTACCCGGTGCTGGGCGGTTCGGTCCGCGGCCGGATGGCGGCGGAGCTGTTCGCCGCCCGCTGGGAGGAGTTCGTGGTGCCCGGCGTCGGCTGCCGGTGCGTCTCCGACCGGCCTTGGGTGACCGGCGCGGAGACCGCCGAGCTGGCGCTGTCGCTGCTCGTCAGCGGCGACCCCGACCGGGCCCGCCAGCTGCTGCGCGACGTGCAGCACCTGCGGCACGACGACGGCTCCTACTGGACCGGCCTGGTGTACGACGAGGACGTCCGCTGGCCGGCCGAGCGCAGCTCGTGGACCGCGGCCGCGATGGTGCTGGCCGCGGACGCGCTGGCCGGTGGCCCGACGCTGGCGTTGTTCGCCGGCGACGACCTGCCCACCGGCGTGCTGCTGCCCGCCGACGCCTGCCTGCAGGACGGCGCCCCCTGCGCCGACGGCGCCCGCCGCTCCTGACCCTTCCTTGCGTCATCACCGCTGAGCGCGGTGGTGGGTGCGCTTTCGATGACGCAAGCGGGCCGTCGTACTCCTTGTGTCATCACCGCTGAGCGCGGTGGTGGGAGCACTTTCGATGACGCAAGCGGGGTACGGCGGGTCAGTTGAGGCGCTTGCCGAGGGTGGCCACCGGGTTCACCTCGTAGCCGAGCGCCTCGTAGAACCCGAGCACCAGCTCGTTGCTGGTGCGCACCATGAGCATCACCTTGGGGATGCCGGCCGCGAGCACCCAGCCCTCGGCGGCCGCGACCAGCTGCCGCCCCAGCCCGCGGCCCTGGGCCGTGGGGGCGACCGCCAGGTAGTACATCCAGCCGCGGTGCCCGTCGGTCCCGACCATGACGGTGCCCAGCAGCGCGCCGTCCTCGACCCACGCCAGGACGGCTGACGACGGCCCACCCAGCGCGTTCCGCAGGTCCGCGTCCGGGTCGTTCCAGGGCCGGGTCAGCCCGACCTCGCGCCAGAGCGCGACGGCCTCGTCGTACAGGGCGGCGGGCAGCTCGACGATCACGTGACCGGCCGGTCCTGCCGCCGGAGGACCCGCAGCGAGCCCGTCACCGAGACCGGGGTGAACGCGCCGCTGTCGACCGCGCGGCACACCACGTTCCACGGCGGCCGGCCGCCGTCCTCGGGGTTCTCGAAGACGTCGTGCACGGCCAGCAGGCCGCCGACCGCGACGTGCGGCGCGAAGGCGGCGTAGTCGTGCTGCGCCACCGCCTCGGTGTGGTTGCCGTCCAGGAACAGGAACGCGAGCGGCGAGGTCCACCAGCGGGCCACCTGCTGGGTGGTGCCGACCACCGCGGTGACGACCTCGTCCAGACCGGCGTCCCAGAGGGTGTGCCGCAGCGACGGCAGCGTCTCGAGCCGGCCGGTGTGCGGGTCGACGAGGGAGGCGTCGTGCCACTCCCAACCGGGCTGGTTCTCCTCCGAGCCGCGGTGGTGGTCGAGGGTGACGAGCTGCGCGCCGACGGCCTGCGCGGCCGCCCCGACGTGGACGGTCGACTTGCCGCAGTAGGTGCCGACCTCGAGCCACAGCCCGGGTACGGCGGTGAGGGCCGCCTCGTGGAGGGCCGCCGCCTCGTCGTCGGGGAGGAACCCCTTGGTACGGGCGGCGACGGTGAGCTGGTCCTGGCTGACGGGCACGGAGGTCCTTCGCGTAGACTGATCGGTGTCGGAGGGGAGTATCCCCGCAGCTCCATGTTCGTCAGCACGGTGCCTCTGGGGACCCGGACGTGGAGTGGCCCGCGTGGGCCGGGAGAGACCTCCGGTCGGAGCAGTGTCCTGACCGGAGGAGTTCTTGTGCTTGATGTCCCCCTGTACGCCTGGGTCGCCACGATCGGCGGCCTGCTGTGCATCCTTGCGTTCGACCAGTGGGTCGCGCACCGCAAGGGCGAGCACGAGTTCTCGGTCGGCGAGGCCACCCGCTGGGTGCTGTTCTACGTCGGCCTGGCCGTCGCGTTCGGCGTCGGCCTGTGGGTGGTCGGCGGTAGCCAGTACGGCGCGGAGTACTTCGCCGGCTACCTGACCGAGTACTCGCTGAGCGTCGACAACCTGTTCGTCTTCGTCATCATCATGTCGAGCTTCGCGGTGCCCCGGGCGTTCCAGCACAAGGTGCTGCTGTTCGGCATCGCGCTGGCGCTGGTGCTGCGCGGCATCTTCATCGCGGTCGGCGCGGCGGCGATCAACGAGTTCGTCTGGGTGTTCTTCCTGTTCGGCGCCTTCCTGGTCTACACCGCCTGGAAGCTGGCCGTCGCCAAGGAGCACGACGAGGCCGAGCAGCGCGACAACAAGCTCGCCAACCTGATGGCCCGGATCCTGCCGACCACGGACGAGTACGACGGCGCCAAGGTCATCACCAAGGTGAACGGCAAGCGGGTCGTCACGCCGATGCTGCTCGTGATGATCGCGATCGGCTCGACCGACCTGCTGTTCGCCCTCGACTCGATCCCGGCGATCTTCGGCCTCACCAAGGAGCCGTACATCGTCTTCACCGCGAACGCCTTCGCGCTGATGGGTCTGCGCCAGCTGTACTTCCTGCTCGACGGGCTGCTGGACCGGCTGGTCTACCTGTCCAAGGGGCTGGCGGTCATCCTGGGCTTCATCGGCGTGAAGCTGTTCTTCCACGCCCTCCACGAGTACGACGTGCACTGGGCGCCCGACATCGGCATCGGGCTGTCGCTGGGCGTCATCATCGGGACGCTGGTCGTGACCACGGTGCTGTCGCTGCGCGCCACCCGGAACCGGCAGCCCGCCCCGGTCGAGTAGTCCGACCGCCCAGCGCGTTCGGGCAGGCCTGACCAGCACGACTGCATACGAGCGGGCCTCATCCGCCTGGCGGCGAGCGTGCGCACGCGGCGGGAGAGTCTCAGCGGCCCCAGTTGTGTGCAGTTGTGCTGGGCTACCAGCCGCGCTGGCGCCACTCGGGGAGCGCGGGCCGCTCGGCGCCCAGGGTGGTGTCGGTGCCGTGCCCCGGGTAGACCCAGGTCGAGTCGGGGAACGGGCCGAACAGTTTGCGCTCGACGTCGTCGAGGAGGGTGCCGAACCGCCGCGGGTCCTTCTCGGTGTTGCCCACCCCGCCCGGGAACAGTGAGTCGCCGGTGAACAGGTGGCCGCCCTCGGGGGCGTAGTGCAGCGCCACCGAGCCGGGGGTGTGGCCGACGAGCGTGATCGCGGTCAGCTCGTGGGAGCCGACCCGGACCACGTCGCCGTCCTCGAGCACCCGGTCCACCGGCAGCGGCAGGTCGGCGGCGTCGGCCGCGGTGGCGAGCACCGGGGCGCCGGTCCGCTCGACCACCTCGACGAGGGCCTGCTGGTGGTCCCAGTGGCCGTGCGTCTCGACCACACCCACCAGCCGGCCGTCCCCGAGCGCCTCCAGCAGCCGGTCGGCGTCGCCGGCCGCGTCCACGAGCAGCGTCTCGCCGGTGGCGGTGTCGCGCAGCAGGTAGCAGTTGTTGTTGAACGGGTTGGTGGCGACCTTGGTGATCCGCAGGCCCGGCAGTTCCCGGACGTCGACCGCTCCGCCGACCTCGACCTCGCCTGTGTAACCGCTCACGCGCTCTCCTCCGGGAAGCAGACTGTCCGACCCCGACGTTAGCCTTGTAGACGGAGCTTCCCTGCCCCGGCAACCCGATCAAAGGACCTCATGGCTGACCGCCTGGTCGTGCGCGGTGCGCGCGAGCACAACCTGAAGGACGTCTCCCTCGATCTGCCGCGCAACGCGCTGATCGTGTTCACGGGGCTGTCCGGGTCCGGCAAGTCCAGCCTGGCGTTCGACACCATCTTCGCCGAGGGCCAGCGCCGGTACGTCGAGTCGCTGAGCGCGTACGCCCGGCAGTTCCTCGGCCAGATGGACAAGCCGGACGTCGACTTCATCGAGGGCCTGTCCCCGGCGGTGTCGATCGACCAGAAGTCGACAAATCGCAACCCGCGGTCGACCGTCGGCACCATCACCGAGGTCTACGACTACCTCCGGCTGCTGTTCGCCCGCGCCGGCACCCCGCACTGCCCCAAGTGCGGCCGCGTGATCGCCCGGCAGCAGCCCAGCCAGATCGTCGACCGGGTCCTCGAGCTGGAACAGGGCAGCCGCTTCCAGGTGCTCGCCCCGGTGATCCGCGAGCGCAAGGGCGAGTACGTCGACCTGTTCGCCGACCTCCAGACCAAGGGCTACAGCCGGGCCCGGGTCGACGGCGTGGTGTATCCCCTGACCGAGGTCCCCAAGCTCAAGAAGCAGGAGAAGCACACCATCGAGGTGGTCGTCGACCGCCTCTCGGTGAAGGACTCCAGCAAGCGCCGGCTCACCGACTCCGTCGAGACCGCCCTGCAGCTCGGCAACGGCCTGGTCACGCTCGACTTCGTCGACCTGCCCGAGGACGACCCGCACCGCGAGCGGACCTTCTCCGAGCACCTGGCCTGCCTGTACGACGACCTGTCGTTCGAGGAGCTCGAGCCCCGGTCGTTCTCCTTCAACAGCCCGTTCGGGGCCTGCGTGGAGTGCCACGGCATCGGCACCCGGAAGGAGGTCGACCCGGAGCTGGTCGTCCCCGACCCCGAGAAGTCGCTCGCCGAGGGCGCCCTCCAGCCGTGGTCGTCCGGCCACAACATCGAGTACTTCGGCCGGCTGCTGCAGGCCCTCGGTGACGCGCTCGGGTTCACCCTCAAGACCCCGTGGCACAAGCTCACCGCCAAGCAGCAAAAGGCCGTGCTCTACGGCCACGAGACCGAGGTGCACGTCCGGTACCGCAACCGGTACGGTCGCGAGCGCAGCTACTACACGGCGTACGAGGGCGTGGTGCCGTTCCTGGAGCGGCGGCACGGCGAGGCCGAGAGCGACACCAGCCGGGAGCGCTACGAGGGCTACATGCGGGAGGTGCCGTGCCCCGCGTGCCACGGCGCCCGGCTCAAGCCCGAGGTCCTGGCCGTCACCCTGTCCGGCAAGTCGATCGCCGAGATCGCGGCGCTGTCGATCGCGGAGTGCGCGGTGTTCCTGCGCGCGCTCGAGCTCGACGACCGGCAGCGGATGATCGCCGAGCGGGTGCTCAAGGAGGTCAACGAGCGGATGGGCTTCCTGCTCGACGTCGGCCTCGACTACCTCTCGCTGGACCGGCCGGCCGGCACCCTCGCCGGCGGCGAGGCGCAGCGGATCCGGCTCGCCACCCAGATCGGCTCCGGGCTGGTCGGCGTGCTGTACGTGCTCGACGAGCCCAGCATCGGCCTGCACCAGCGCGACAACCACCGGCTCATCGAGACCCTGGTCCGGCTCCGGGACCTCGGCAACACGCTCATCGTCGTCGAGCACGACGAGGACACCATCCACACCGCCGACTGGGTCGTCGACATCGGCCCGGGGGCGGGGGAGCACGGCGGCCAGGTGGTCGTCAGCGGCAGCGTCCAGGACCTGCTGGCGTCCGAGGACTCGATCACCGGTCAGTACCTGTCCGGCCGCCGCTCGATCGAGGTGCCGGCGGCCCGCCGGCCACGCGACCCGAAGCGCAAGCTCACCATCGTCGGGGCCCGCGAGCACAACCTGCGGGACGTCACCGTCGACATCCCGCTGGGCCAGCTGGTCGCCGTCACCGGCGTCAGCGGCTCCGGCAAGTCGACGCTGATCAACGACATCCTCGCCACCGTGCTGGTCAACCAGCTCAACGGCTCCCGCGAGGTGCCCGGCCGGCACACCCGCATCACCGGCCTCGACCAGCTCGACAAGGTCGTGCGGGTCGACCAGTCGCCGATCGGCCGCACCCCGCGGTCCAACCCGGCGACCTACACCGGCGTCTTCGACCACATGCGCAAGCTGTTCGCCGAGACCACCGAGGCGAAGGTCCGTGGTTACCTGCCCGGCCGCTTCTCCTTCAACGTCAAGGGCGGCCGCTGCGAGAACTGCGCCGGCGACGGCACCATCAAGATCGAGATGAACTTCCTGCCGGACGTCTACGTCCCCTGCGAGATCTGCCACGGCGCCCGCTACAACCGCGAGACGCTCGAGGTGCACTTCAAGGGCAAGACCATCTCCGAGGTCCTCGACATGCCGATCGAGGAGGCCGCCGAGTTCTACGAGGCGGTCCCGGCGATCAGCCGGCACCTCAGGACGCTCGTCGACGTCGGCCTCGGCTACGTCCGCCTCGGCCAGCCGGCGCCCACCCTGTCCGG
>JAOPVD010000215.1 GCA_025966295.1 Frankiales bacterium
GGCTCGCCGGTGGCCAAGGTCGTGCAGGACGTCGCGAGCCTGCTGCCGAGCGCTGTCTCGGCGCCGGTGATGAAGCGCGCCGGCCTGGACCGGCTGAGCGCGTTCTACTCAGCACTCGACCTGGTCCGGCGCGGCGGCACCGTCTCCGTCATCGGGGTCTACGGCGGGATGGTCGACCCCATGCCGCTCATGACGATGTTCGACAAGCAGATCCAGCTGCGGATGGGCCAGGCCAACGTCAAGCGGTGGGTCGAGGACATCATGCCGCTGCTGTCGGACGACGACCCGTTGGGCGTGGAGACGTTCCACACCCACAAGCTGCCGTTGGACGACGGCCCGGCCGCCTACGAGATGTTCCAGAAGAAGCAGGACGGGGCGGTCAAGGTCCTGCTGAAGCCGTGACGACGACCAGCACCGCGCCGGCCTCGACCTGCTGACCCTGGGCGACCAGGACCTCGCCGACGCTGCCGTCGACGGTGGCCTTGACGGCGTGCTCCATCTTCATGGCCTCGAGGACCAGCAGCACGTCGCCGGCCCTGACCTCGGCACCGACCGACGCCGTCACGCGCAGCACGGTGCCGGGCATCGGGGCGGTCAGCGAGCCCGCAGCCAGGGCGCTGCCCGGCAGCGGGAAGCGCGGGTCCTCGACCAGCGCGCTGTGCCCCAGCACCGAGTCGACGTACGTCGGGTCGCCCAGGCTGACGTCGAACCGGCGGCGGACGCCGCCCACCGACAGGTCGACGGCGGTGGGGCTGGCCGACCAGAGCCGCACGTCGAGCTCGACCCCGTCCACGCTGGCGGCCAGGCCGTCGCGGCCGTGGACGTACCGCACGGGGGTGCCGTCGTAGGACGCCGTCTGCGGCTGCGACGGCACGTTGCGCCAACCGCTCGGGAACGCCGTCGTGCGCGTCGCCGCGCCCGCCAGCGCCGCCGCCAGGCAGTGCGCGCGGTGCGTCTCGGCGGCCGGCTCCGGACGGCTGAAGCGGTCCAGGAAGCCGGTGTCGACGTCGTTGTTCAGCCAGGCGTCCGAGCGCAGCACGTCGACCAGCAGGTCGCGGTTGGTGACCACCCCGTGCACCCGGGCCCGGTCCAGCGCGTCGGCCAGCTTGGCGCTCGCCTCGGCCCGGTTGGCGCCGTGCGCGACCACCTTGGCCAGCATGGCGTCGTAGTGCACGCCGACCACCGAGCCGGTCTCGACGCCGGAGTCGACCCGGACGCCGTCCGGGAGCTCGACCAGCGACAGGGTGCCGGTCTGCGGCAGGTAGTCGCCGTCCTCGGCGTACAGGCGGGCCTCGATCGCGTGGCCGGTCAGGGTCGGGGTCAGCGCCTCCGGCGGCAGCGCCTCGCCGCGGGCCACCGCGATCTGCAGCGCCACCAGGTCCAGCCCGGTGACGAGCTCGGTGACCGCGTGCTCCACCTGCAGCCGGGTGTTCATCTCCAGGAAGAAGAACTCACCGCCCGGGTCGAGGACGAACTCGACGGTGCCGACGCCCTCGTAGTCGACCGCCTTCGCGGCGGCCACCGCCGCTGCGCTGAGGGCGGCCCGCAGCTCGGGGGTGACGGCGGGCGAGGGCGCCTCCTCGACCACCTTCTGGTGCCGGCGCTGGATCGAGCAGTCCCGCTCGAACAGCGCCACCGTGTGGCCGTGGGTGTCGGCGACGACCTGCAGCTCGATGTGCCGCGGCCGCTCGACGTACCGCTCCAGGAACACGGTGCCGTCGCCGAACGCAGACAGCGCCTCCCGCTGGGCGCCGGCGAACGCCTCGGGGAGCTCGGCGGCCGACCGCACGATCCGCATCCCGCGACCGCCGCCGCCGGCGGAGGCCTTCACCAGCAGCGGGAAGCCGCTCGCCTCCTCCGGCGTGGTCCAGGACGGCAGGCACGGCACGCCGGCCGCGGCCATCAGCTCCTTGGCGCGCAGCTTGGAGCCCATGCTGGCGATCGCCGCCGGCGGCGGCCCGAGCCAGCGCAGCCCGGCGTCCAGCACCGCCTGCGCGAACTCGGCGTTCTCCGACAGGAAGCCGTAGCCGGGGTGCACCGCGTCGGCGCCGGTGGCCAGTGCGGCCGCGATCACCAGGTCGCCGCGCAGGTAGGTCTCGGACGGTGCGCTGCCGGGCAGGTGCACCGCCTCGTCCGCCTCGGCGACGAACGGCATGGCGGCGTCGGCATCGGAGAAGACCGCGACGGTGCCGATGCCGAGGGTGCGGCAGGTGCGGAACACCCGGCGGGCGATCTCCCCGCGGTTGGCGACGAGCAGCTTGTGCACGGCCCTCACATCCGGAAGACGCCGAAGCCACCGCGGACGCCGCGGAACTCCGTGCCGTTGACGACGCCCAGGCACAGGCCGAGGACGGTGCGGGTGTCCCGCGGGTCGATGATGCCGTCGTCGTAGACCCGGCCGGAGTTGGCCAGCGCCAGCGACTCCGCCTCGATCTGCGCCTCCACCAGCTGTCGCATGGCCGCGTCCTGCTCCTCGTCGTAGGGCAGGCCACGGGACTCGGCGGACTGCCGGCCGACGATCGACAGCACCCCGGCGAGCTGGGCCGGTCCCATCACCGCGGACTTGGCGTGCGGCCAGGAGAACAGGAAACGCGGGTTGAAGGCCCGGCCGCACATGCCGTAGTTGCCGGCGCCGTACGACGCCCCGACCACCAGCGTCAGGTGCGGCACCGTGGAGTTGCTGACGGCGTTGATCATCTTGGCGCCGTCCTTGATGATGCCGTCCTGCTCGTAGTCCTTGCCGACCATGTAGCCGGTGGTGTTCTGCAGGAAAAGCAGCGGGGTGTCGCTGGAGTTGGCGAGCTGGATGAACTGCGCCGCCTTCTCCGACTCCTCGCTGAACAGCACGCCGCGGGCGTTGGCCAGCACCCCGACCGGGTAGCCGTGGATGCGCGCCCAGCCGGTCACCAGCGAGGTGCCGTACAGCGGCTTGAACTCATCGAAGTCCGAGTCGTCCACCACCCGGGCCAGCACGTCACGGGGGTCGAACGGCACCCGCAGGTCGGTCGAGGCGATCGCCAGCAGGCCCTCCTCGTCGTACCGCGGGGGCAGGGCGACCGGCACCTCGCGGGGCTGCAGGTTGAGGCGCCGGACGATGTCGCGGCCGAGGCGGAGGCAGTCGACCTCGTCCTCGGCGAGCTGGTCGGCCAGGCCGGAGACGCGGGCGTGCATCTCGGCGCCGCCGAGCGACTCGTCGTCGCTCTCCTCACCGGTCGCCATCTTGACCAGCGGCGGGCCGCCGAGGAAGACCTTGGCCCGCTCCCGGACCATCACGACGTAGTCGCTCATCCCCGGCACGTAGGCGCCGCCGGCCGTCGAGTTGCCGAAGACCAGCGCGATGGTGGGGATGCCGGCGGCGGACAGCTGGGTGAGGTTGCGGAACATCGCCCCGCCGGGGATGAAGATCTCCGCCTGGGTCGGCAGGTCGGCGCCGCCGGACTCGACCAGGTTGATGAGCGGCAGCCGGTTCTCGCGGGCGATCTCCATGGCCCGGCCGGTCTTCTTCGCCGAGTACGGGTTGGAGGCGCCGCCGCGGACCGTGGGGTCGTTGGCCATCACCATGCAGGTGATGGCTTCGATGGTCCCGATGCCGCAGACGAGGGAGGCGCCGACCGGGAACGACGAGCCGTAGGCGGCGACCGGCATCAGCTCCAGGAACGGAGTGTCGCGGTCCAGCAGCAGCTCGATGCGCTCGCGGGGCAGCAGCTTGCCGCGGGCTCGGTGCCGCGCCGTGTACTTCTCGCCGCCGCCCGCGCGGGCCCGGTCGAGCTCGGCTTCCACGAGCGCCAGCTGCTCCAGCATCGCCGTACGCCGCTCGTCGGACAGCACGTCGGGGCGGGACGTCAGCACGGTCACGGGGGCACCCTATCGGCTCCGTGTGAACCACGGCTAACATCCGGTGGCATGCAGCGTTCTCTCTACGAGCCCGAGCACGAGGCCTTCCGCGACAGCGTCCGCGCCTTCTGCGAGAAGCACATCGCGCCGCACCACGCGGCATGGGAGAAGGCCGGCATCGTCGACCGCTCCCTGTGGCTGGAGGCCGGTAAGCAGGGGCTGCTCGGCACCGACGTGCCGGAGCAGTACGGCGGTGGCGGCGTCAAGGACTTCCGCTACAACTGCGTGGTCGCCGAGGAGGTCGTCAAGGTCGGCGGCAGCGGCGTCGGCTTCACGCTGCACAACGACGTGGTGGCGCCGTACCTGCTGAAGCTGGCCACCGACGAGCAGAAGGACCGCTGGCTGCCCGGCTTCGTCAGCGGCGAGCTCATCACCGCGATCGCGATGTCCGAGCCCGGCGCCGGGTCGGACCTGCAGGGCCTGCAGACGCACGCCCGCAGGGACGGCGACGACTGGGTCCTGAACGGCTCCAAGACGTTCATCACCAACGGCATCAACGCCGACCTGGTCATCGTGGTGGCCCGCACCGACCCCGACGCCGGGGCGCGCGGGTTCAGCCTGCTCGTCGTCGAGCGGGGGATGAAGGGCTTCGAGCGCGGCCGCAACCTCGACAAGATCGGCATGAAGGCGCAGGACACCAGCGAGCTGTTCTTCGACGACGTCCGGGTGCCTGCGCGCAACCTGCTCGGCACGGAGGGCGCCGGCTTCATCCACCTGATGGAGGCGCTGCCGCAGGAGCGGCTCTCGATCGCCGTGGTGGCGGTGTGCGCGGCCCGCAAGGTCCTCGACCTCACCGTCGACTACTGCAAGGAGCGCAAGGCGTTCGGCAAGCCGATCGGCGCGTTCCAGCACACCCGGTTCACTCTGGCCGAGATGGAGACCGAGGTCTCGATCGCCGAGCAGTACCTGGACCGCGCCGTCGCCGAGCACAACGCCGGCCGCTTCGACGTCAAGGACGCGGCGATGGCCAAGTGGTGGACCACCGAGCTGCAGAAGCGCGTGGTCGACCAGTGCGTCCAGCTGCACGGGGGCTACGGCTACATGCTGGAGTACCCGGTCGCGAAGGCGTACATCGACTCGCGGGTGCAGACCATCTACGGCGGGACCACCGAGATCATGAAGGAGATCATCGGACGGTCGCTCGGTGTCTGACGGCGTTCGTGAGTACGAGGACAGGCTGCGCGCGGGCCTGGTCGAGCGGGCCCCCGGCGCCCTGCCGCCGCACTACCCCACCTGCTTCGGCTGCGGGCCGGGGTCCGAGTTCGGGCTGCACGTCACCGCCCGCAAGGTGGGGGAGCAGATCCACGCCAGCTACACCTTCTCGGCCAAGCACGCCGGTGCGCCGGGGATCGCGCACGGCGGCACGGTGGCGGCGCTCGTCGACGACGTCTGCGGCTTCCTGCTGTTCGTGGTGCGGCAGCCGGCGGTCACCCGCAAGCTCGAGGTGGAGTACCTGAAGCCGGTGCTGATCGGGGTGCCGTACGACATCGTCGCCAAGGTGGACCGCTTCGAGGGCCGCAAGCTGTTCGTCTCCTGCGAGGGCCGGAACCCGCACGGCGTGCTGACCTTCCGCGGCGGCGGGCTGTTCCTGGTGGTGGACGTGTCGCACTTCGACCAGGGCACGTCGTCCGGCGAGGGACAGCCACCCATCGCGCTGTAGCGGTCCGTTTCCAGCTGGTGACGAACCTGACAGGTCGCTGTGCAGAACCTTTACGTACCAAGGGATCTGGGGACCTCCGGGCGCCGCCGTACGTCCTCGGTATGTGTCGCACTCGGCGGCACGCGGACGAGGAGGTCCCCATGAAGCGCAAAGCCCTGATCGCAGCCGTCGGCATCGCCGGCCTGGCCGCGACCCCGGCCTTTGCCGCGACAACCGCGGCGAAGTCGACCCAGCTCTCCGAGCGAGTCGCCCACACGTCCGTCAAGGCCGGCACCAAGGACGGGGTGTCCGGCACGCTGCGGTCCGGCGGCACCGGCCTGTCCGGTCAGCGCGTGATGCTCGAGCGACGGAGCGGCGGTTCCCGGATGTTCACCACGGTGTCCACCCACACCACCGGCCGCAACGGCGGGGTGAGCTTCACCGTCACCGTCCCCAAGGGCAGGACGGCCTACGAGCTCGTCTACCCGGGCGACCGCACGTACAAGGCGTCGCACAGCAACATCGTGACGGTCACCGCCCGCTAGCCCTGATCCGCCCACCGGCGAGGTGACTGCAGCACCTCGTCGGTGTCAGGCGGCCAGCAGGGCCGCGAGGGCCTGCCGCCGCAGGAGGGAGGCCCGCTCCGGCGCCGGCAGCGGGCTGTCGATGAGCGAGGTGGTGTTGAGCATCGCCAGCGCGGCGCCGACGGTGAGGGCCAGCTGGGCGGCGTCCAGGTCGGAGCGGTGCGGGGCCAGCGCATCCCGCCAGAGCTGCTCGTAGCGGCGCATCCGGACCCGCAGGGACCGGCGCACCTGTTCTGCGAGCGCCCGCTGCTCGCGCACCCAGACGCCGATCAGCGCGCGCTCGCTGACGACCAGCTCGACGTGCAGGTCCACCAGGGTCGCCAGCTCGCTGGTGCCCTCCACCAGCCCGAGCATCCGGTCCATCGTGCGGTCGCAGAGCGACTCGAGCAGGGCCTGCTTGGACGGGAAGTGCCGGTAGACGCCGGGGCCGGTGATGCCCGCCGCGGCGCCGATGTCGTCGATGCCGACGGCGTGGAACCCACGCGCGGCGAACAGGTCGGCCGCGGCCTCCAGCAGGAGCTCCCGACGAGGTGCGGCGGTGGTCACACCAGCAGGTTAGCCTTCGTTCACATCCCTGGGAGGGCGCGTGCTGACCGAGCTGCTGGACGACCTCAGGGCCGAGCACCAGGACCTGGTGGCGATCGTGCGTGGCGCCGACCTCGACCTGCCGGTCCCTGCCGAGCCGTGGGACGTGCGGGACACCGTGAGCCACCTGCTGGTCGGCGACGCGAAGGGCCGACTGGCCGCCAGCGACCCGGCCGCCTTCCACGCCGAGCTGCCGGCGGTGATCGCCGACCCGATCGGCTACCTCGACGGCTGGCTGGCCGCCGGGCACGGGCTGGCCAAGGACGACCTGCTGGAGCGCTGGTGCTCCGGCTTCGACGCGATGGTGGCGGCCTTCGCGGCCCTCCCCGCCGGCACGAAGGTGCCCTGGTACGGCCCGCCGATGAGCCCGCTGTCGTTCACCACCGCCCGCCTCATGGAGTACTGGGCGCACGGCCAGGACGTGGTCGACGCCCTCGGCGTGCGGCGCGCGCCGACCGCCCGGCTGCGGCACATCGCGCACCTGGGGGTCCGGACCCGCGGCTTCTCGTACGCCGTCCGCGGCCTGAGCGCGCCGGAGGGCGAGGTCCGGGTGACGCTCACCGGCGCCGACGGCAGCACCTGGGAGTGGGGCAGCGGTGACGACGCGGTCCTGGGCACGGCCGAGGACTTCTGCCTGCGCGTCACCCAGCGCCGGCACCGCGCCGACACCGGTCTGGTCACCACGGGACCGCTCGCCGACGACTGGATGGACCACGCCCAGTGCTTCGCCGGCCTCCCGACCGAGGGTCGGCCGCCGCGATGAGCCGCTGGGACACCCCGGAGCGGCTGGCGCTGCGCCAGCTGGCCCGGGACCTGACCGCCACCGAGATCGCGCCGCACGTCGCCGACTGGGAGCGCGAGGGCGAGCTGCCGCGCAGCCTGCACAAGGCGTTCGCCGCGGCCGGGCTGCTCGGGGTGGGCTTCCCGGAGGAGGTCGGCGGCTCCGGCGGTGACAGCGTCGACGCGGCCATCGTCACCGAGCAGATCCTGCTCGGCGGCGGCTCCGGCGGCGTGGTGGCGAGCCTGTTCACCCACGGCATCGCCGTACCCCACATCGCACACGCCGGGTCGCCCGCGCTCGTCGACCGGTACGTCCGCCCGACGCTGGCCGGTGACCTCATCGGGGCGCTCGGCGTCACCGAGCCCGGCGGCGGCTCGGACGTCGCCGGGATCACCACCCGGGCGGTCCGCGACGGCGACCACTGGGTGGTCAACGGCGCCAAGACCTACATCACCAGCGGCATCCGGGCCGACTTCGTGACCACGGCGGTCCGCACCGGCGGCGCCGGGTACGGCGGGATCTCGCTGCTCGTCCTCGACAAGGGGCTGCCCGGGTTCACCGTGAGCGCCCCGCTCGACAAGATGGGCTGGCGGGCCTCGGACACCGCGGAGCTGTCGTTCAGCGACGTCCGGGTGCCGGCGGACCGGCTCGTCGGGCGGGAGGGCGACGGCTTCCTGCTCATCATGCGGCAGTTCCAGACCGAGCGGCTGGCGCTCGCCACCCAGGCCTGGGCGATGGCGCAGCGCTGCCTGGACCTGTCGCTGCAGTGGGTCAAGGACCGCGAGACCTTCGGCCGGCCGCTGGCCAGCCGGCAGGTGGTCCGGCACAAGCTGGCCGAGATGGCCCGCCAGGTCTGGGTGGCCAAGACGACCACCCGGGCGGCGTACGACGCCTGGCTGGACACCGGCGACGCCGTCACCGAGGTCTCGATGGCCAAGAACACCGCCTGCGCCGTCTGCGACCACGTCGTGGACGAGGCGGTCCAGCTGTTCGGCGGCCTCGGCTACATGCGGGAGTCCGAGGTGGAGCGGCACTACCGCGACAGCCGGATCCTGCGGATCGGCGGCGGCACCGACGAGATCATGAACGAGGTCATCGCCAAGCGCATCGGCGTCTGACCTGCAACACGGCCGTCGGCACCGCCACGCCGGCCCTTAGCCGAGGTTCTTCGCGGCCTCGGTGCCCGCGTCCGTCCCGTCGGACTCGCGGGCGAAGGCCTCCTCCACCGCGAGGTCGTTGGCCGTCTGCTCGGCGACCTCCCGGCTCAGCTCGGCGTCGTCGACGCCCTCACCGGCGGGCTTGGTGGCACCGGCGTCGGTGGCGGGGGTGGGCTCGGTCATGGTGTGCTCCTCAAGGTCGCGGGGTCGGCCGTTCCCTACCCCCGAACGGCCCCGGAGCACTCCTGAAGGTGAGCGGCACCACGCCCGGGCCCGGAGAGTGCGACAATCGTGTGCGAGCCCCCAGCACCCGGACCCTGTTACGAACGCCGTCGCCCGAGGAGATCACCCGAGCATGAGCGCTGCCGTACCTGAGCAGCCCCCGGCCACCCGCAGCCGCGCCGCGAAGAAGTCCGCTGGCGTGGAGGTGGTCACCGAGGACGCACCCAAGAACGCGCCCGTGAAGAAGGCCGCCGCCAAGGCCGCCAAGGCCCCGGCGAAGAAGGCCGCCGGCAAGGCCGCCGCGACCGGGACCGGCGTCGCCGGGACCGACGCCGACGCGCCGGTGGTCGCCGGTGAGGGCATCGACGTCACCGAGGTCACGACCGAGGAGCCCACTCCCGAGGAGCTGGCGGCCGAGGCCGAGAAGGAGGAGCAGGAGGAGATCGAGGCCGGCGCCACGCTGAGCGTCGACGTCCTGCGGCTCTACCTCAACCAGATCGGCCGGGTGCCGCTGCTGACCGCCGAGCAGGAGGTCGAGCTAGCCCGCGCGATGGAGGCCGGCCTGTTCGCGGCCGAGCGGCTCGCCCAGGGCGGCAAGAT
This sequence comes from Frankiales bacterium, assembly GCA_025966295.1. Taxonomy (GTDB): domain Bacteria; phylum Actinomycetota; class Actinomycetes; order Mycobacteriales; family SCTD01; genus RYN-111. The sequence goes on from JAOPVD010000215.1 coordinate 9,463, forward strand.
CAGCCCGCAGATGCGCGCCGACCTGCAGTACATCGTCCGCGAGGGCGAGCGGGCCAAGCAGCACATGCTGGAGGCCAACCTGCGCCTGGTGGTGTCGGTCGCCAAGAAGTACGCCGGCCGTGGGATGGGTCTGACCGACCTGATCCAGGAGGGCAACCTCGGCCTGATCCGGGCAGTCGAGAAGTTCGACTACACCAAGGGCTTCAAGTTCTCGACGTACGCCACCTGGTGGATCCGGCAGGCGATCACGCGCGCGCTGGCCGACCAGTCACGGACCATCCGACTGCCCGTCCACCTGGTCGAGCAGATCACCAAGCTCGTCC
>JAOPVD010000221.1 GCA_025966295.1 Frankiales bacterium
AGCGCGCCGCACGTGCAGGAGATCACCGGGCTGCCGCCGGCCGTGGCGCTGCAGCAGCGCCGCGGGGCACCCAGCTCACGCTCCACGGTGGGCACCCTGACGACGCTGTCGAACCTGCTGCGGATGCTGTACTCGCGGGCCGGGACCTACCCGCCCGGTCAGCCCCGGCTGGAGGCGGAGGCCTTCTCGCCCAACACCGCGGCCGGCGCCTGCCCGCGCTGCCACGGCCTCGGTGAGGTGCACGACGTCACCGAGGACCTGCTGGTGCCGGACCCCTCGCTGAGCATCCGCGAAGGCGCGATCGCGGCCTGGCCCGGAGCCTGGCAGGGCGCCAACCTGCGCAGCGTGGTCAGCGGCTTGGGCATCGACGTCGACAAGCCGTGGCGCAAGCTCAAGAAGAAGGACCGCGACTGGTTGCTCTACACCGACGAGCAGCCGGCCGTGCTCGTCAAGCCCGAGCGCGACCGGGTGGACTACGGCTACTACGGCACGTTCTGGAGCGCCCGCAAGCACGTCATGCACGTGCTGGCCGACTCCAAGAGCCAGCAGATGCGCGACCGGGCGCTGCGGTTCGTCCGGACCGTGCCCTGTCCGGACTGCCACGGCAGCGGGCTGCGGCCGGAGGCGCTTCAGGTGACCTTCGCCGGCCGCTCGATCGCGGAGGTCAACGCGCTGCCCCTCACCGCCGTGGCGGAGCTGCTGCGCCCCACCGCGCAGCTGACCGAGGCCGGGGCCGCCTTCTCGGCAGCCGAGTCGGGCGAGACCACCGAGGTGGCGGTGCGTCTGGCCGCCGACCTCGTCGCCCGCATCGAGGTGCTGCTCGACCTCGGACTGGGCTACCTCAGCCTGGGGCGCAGCTCGCCCACGCTGTCGGCCGGCGAGGCGCAGCGGCTGCGGATCGCCACCCAGCTGCGGTCCGGGCTGTTCGGGGTGGTGTACGTCCTCGACGAGCCGTCCGCCGGGCTGCACCCGGCCGACGCCGAGCCGCTGATGGACGTCCTGGAGCGGCTCAAGGCTTCGGGCAACTCGCTGTTCGTCGTCGAGCACGACCTGGACGTGGTGCGCCGCGCCGACTGGGTCGTCGACATCGGGCCGGGGGCGGGCGAGGGCGGCGGGCGGGTGCTCTACAGCGGCCCGGTCGCCGGCCTCGCGCAGGTCGAGGAGTCGGTCACCGGCCGCTACCTGTTCGGCCGGGTCGAGCGGCAGCACCGCACGCCGCGTACGCCGCAGGGCTGGCTGCACCTGCAGGGCGTGACCCGCCACAACCTGCACGACCTGGCCGTGGAGGTCCCGCTCTGCGTGCTGACCGCGGTGACGGGGGTGTCCGGCTCCGGCAAGTCCACGCTGGTCACCCAGGTCCTCGCCGAGGTGGTCCGGGGCCAGCTCGGGGTGGCGCCCGAGGACCCGGACGAGCCCACCTTGGAGATCGAGCTGCAGGGCGCCGCCGGCCTGGAGTCCTTCGACCGCCTGGTCCGGGTCGACCAGCGGCCCATCGGCCGGACCCCGCGCTCCAACCTGGCGACGTACACCGGGCTGTTCGACGCCGTCCGCAAGGCGTTCGCCGGCACCGAGGAGGCCCGCCGGCGCGGCTACCGCGCGGGCCGGTTCTCCTTCAACGTGCCCGACGGTCGGTGCGAGACCTGCCAGGGGGAGGGCTTCGTCGCCGTCGAGCTGCTGTTCCTCCCCGGCACCTACGCGCCCTGCCCCACCTGCAAGGGCGCCCGCTACAACCCGGACACGCTCGAGGTCCGCTACCGCGACCGGAACGTCGCCGAGGTGCTGGCGATGACCGTCGACGAGGCGGCCTGCTTCCTGCAGGACGTGCCGGCGGCGTCGCGCAGCCTGGAGACGCTGCGCGAGGTGGGCCTTGGCTATCTGCGGCTGGGGCAGCCGGCCACCGAGCTGTCCGGCGGGGAGGCCCAGCGCATCAAGCTCGCCACCGAGCTGCAGCGGGCCCGCCGCGGGCACGCGCTCTACCTGCTCGACGAGCCGACCGCGGGCCTGCACCCGGCCGACATCGCGCTGCTGCTCGACCAGCTGCACCGGCTGGTCGACGCCGGCAACACCGTGGTCCTGGTCGAGCACGACCTGGACACGATCGCCGGTGCCGACTGGGTCATCGACCTCGGCCCGGGCGGGGGAGACGCGGGCGGCCGGGTCGTCGCCGCCGGGCCGCCCGCGACGGTCGCCCGCGCCCGCGGCAGCAAGACGGCGCCCTACCTCGCGCGCCGGCTGGCGCGGACCTGAGCCGGGCACGGATTACCGTGGGGCCGTGCCCGACACCCTGACCAGCTGGTGGCGCCGCCGCTCCACGTGGCCAGCCGTGCCCGTCCCCGACCTGGTCGCGCTCAAGGGCGACCAGACGGTGTCGGTGCTCATCCCCGCGCTCGACGAAGCCGCCACCGTGGCCGGCGTCGTCGGGCCGCTCGTCGAGGAGCTCGTGCCGGCCGGGCTGGTGGACGAGGTGGTGGTCGTCGACGGCGGCTCCCGTGACCGCACCGCGGCGCTGGCCGCCGAGGCCGGCGCCCGCGTGCTGCACCTGCCGGAGTCGTGCCAGGGGCACCCGCTGCGCGGCAAGGGCGGTGCGCTGTGGTGGGCCCAGCAGCAGGTCACGAGCGACCTGCTCGTCTTCCTGGACGCGGACGTCCTGCCGTCCCGCGCCGCCACCGCGACGGCCCTGCTGCGGCCGCTGCTGCTCGAGCCGTCGGTGCGCTTCGTCAAGGCCGCCTTCGACCGGCCGCTCACGGTCGACGGCGTGCTGCAGCACGGCAGCGGGGGCCGGGTCACCGAGATGCTGGCGCGCCCGCTGCTGAACGCCTGGTGGCCGCAGCTGGCCGGCTTCGTGCAGCCGCTGTCCGGCGAGCTCGCGGCCCGCCGCGAGCTGCTGGCCCGGCTGCCGTTCGCGACCGGCTACGGGCTGGAGATCGCCATGCTCGTCGACGCCCTGCACACGGTCGGCCTCGACGGGCTGGCCCAGGCCGACATCGGTGAGCGCCACCACCGCCACCACAGTGACGCGGCGCTGGGTCGGATGGCCGCCCAGGTGCTGGCAGCGGCGCTCGACCGCCGGGGCGACCCGGGGGCGCAGCGGTTCGTGCAGTTCAGCCGCACCGAGGGCAGCTTCGAGGTCGCCACGACCAACCTCGAGATGGTGGTGCTGCCGCCGGTTGCCACGCTCGCGCGCGAGCAGGCCTCCTAGGTGCTGCGGTTCCGGGGCAAGGCGCTGCCCGAGACGTCGCTCGTGATGGCCATCGTCAACCGCACCCCGGACTCGTTCTTCGACCAGGGCGCCACCTACGGGCTGGCGGCCGCACTGGACCGGATCGACCAGGTCGTCGAGCAGGGCGCCCACATCGTCGACATCGGCGGCGTGAAGGCAGCCCCCGGCGAGGAGGTCAGCGCCGGGGAAGAGGCGCGCCGGGTGGTGGAGGTCGTCGAGCAGGTCCGGGACCGGCACCCCGACCTGGTGCTCAGCGTCGACACCTACCGCGCCTCCGTGGCCCGCCTGGTGCTGGCGGCCGGCGCCGACATCGTCAACGACGCCTGGCAGGCGCCGGAGCCGGAGACCTTCGACGTGGCGGCCGAGTACGGCGCCGGGATCGTCTGCACGCACGCCGGCCACCTGCCGCCGCGCACCCGGCCGCACCGGGTCGCGTACGCCGACGTGGTCGCCGACGTCGTGGCGACCGTGACCGGGCTGGCCGAGCGCGCGGTGGCCGCCGGGGTGCCGCGCGAGTCGGTGCTGATCGACCCGGGGCACGACTTCGGCAAGAACACCCGGCACTCGCTGGCCATCACGGCCCGCACCTCCGAGCTGGTCGCCACCGGCTGGCCGGTGCTGATGGCGCTGTCCCGCAAGGACTTCGTCGGCGAGGTCCTGGACCTGCTGCCCGACGAGCGGCTCGAGGGGACCCTCGCCGCGACCGCGCTCTGCGCCTGGCAGGGCGCCCGCGTCTTCCGCGTCCACGACGTGCCGGCGACGCTGCGGGTGCTGCAGATGGTGGACGCCGTCAAGGGCCTGACGCAGCCGGTCCTCAACGTGCGAGGGCTGGCCTGATGCTCGTCGCCCTCGCTTTCGTGCCGTCTGCACCGTTGCTGCTGCCGGCCCTCGGCGGGGGGCCGGACGACCTGAGAAGTGCTTGCCAGCAGGCGATCTCGGTCCTCGACGACGTCGAGCGGCTGGTGGTGGTCGGCGCCGCCCCGCGGACCGGCCGGTGCGCCGGCACGGTCGACGCGACCGGCTGGGGCGCCCCGGGAGCGCCCGCCGCCGACCCGCTGCCGCTGGCCCTGGCGGTCGGTGCCGGCCTGCTCGGCGACCGCCCCGCCGAGCTGTACGGCGTCGCCGACGGCACCGCCCCCGGGCTGGTGGAGGGCGACCGCCGTACCGGGTTGCTGGTGGTCGGCGACGGCACCGCCAAGCGCACCGAGAAGGCACCCGGCCACTTCGACCCACGGGCCGCGGAGCTTGACGAGCGGGTCGTGAAGGCGGTGGCGGCCTGCGACCTGACGGCGCTGCGCGAGCTGGACGCCGCGCTCGCGGACGAGCTGTGGGTCGGCGGCCGGCAGGCCTGGGCGGCGGCCGCCGCAGCGGCGCAGGCCGAGGTGCGGCCCGGCGGTGCCGCCCCCGGCGGCTGGACCGGCGAGGTCAGCTACGCCGCGGCCCCGTACGGCGTCGGCTACCTGGTCGCGACCTGGCTGCCGGCTGACCTGGTAGGTGTGTAGCCAGCACGGTCCGGTCGACCACCCCGAGAAGGAGAGCGCGTGAGCAGCAACGACGGTCGCGTTGTCGTCATCACCGGTGCCGGCGGCGGCATCGGCCGCGCGGAGGCCCTGCTGTTCGCGCAGGAGGGCGCCCGGGTGGTGGTCAACGACGTCAGCGCCGAGGGCGCCAACGCGGTGGTCGATCAGGTGCGCGCCGCCGGTGGCGAGGCGGTCGCCAACACCGACGACATCAGCGACTGGGACGGTGCCGGCCGGCTGGTGCAGACCGCGCTGGACAGCTTCGGCGGCCTCGACACCCTGGTCAACAACGCCGGCATCCTGCGGGACAAGATGTTCGTGAACATGAGCGTCGACGACTGGGACGCCGTGATGAAGGTGCACCTGCGCGGCACCTTCTGCCCGAGCAAGCACGCCGTCGCCTACTGGCGTGAGCAGTCCAAGGCCGGTAACCAGAAGGTCGCCCGGATCGTCAACACGAGCAGCCCGTCGGGCATCTACGGCAACGTCGGCCAGGCCAACTACGGCGCCGCCAAGGCCGGTATCGCGGCGTTCACGCAGATCCTCGGCGAGGAGCTGTGGCGCTACGGCGTCTTCACGAACGCCATCGCCCCGAGCGCCCTGACCGCCAT
>JAOPVD010000246.1 GCA_025966295.1 Frankiales bacterium
CGCGGATCCACCAGGCTGCGGACGTCCAGGACGCGCAGGGGCCCGTCCTCGTGCAGCTCGACCTGCAGGCGCGAGGCGGTGAGGCGAACCCTCGCCGCGACCCGATCGCCCACGCTGGAAGTAGTCACCTGCTGGAGCCGCCCTTGACCCGTTCTTGACGTCGACCGGGCAGCCCATTGCGCAGCCTTGACCGCGCCGACTCCGGTCAAGCCCTGCGAGGCCTAGTGCAGGTGCACTCCCGGCTGCGGGACGAAGCGCTTGACGAACGCCAAGGACACGTCGCACACCTCGGGCCAGCCGTGGTCGATCACGAGTCCGTGTCCACGGCCCGCCATCGTGACGGCCTCGGTGACGCCGGCGTTCTTGCTCTGCCTCCGGAAGATGGCGTTGGAGATGGCCGGTGGGACGGTGTTGTCCTTCTCCCCCGAGATGACCAGCATGGGGCCGCGATCCGGATTCTTGACGTCGGCCTTGGCCTCGGTCCAGGGGTTGAGGTTCGCCGTGGCGGCCTGGAACAGGGGCGCTCCCGAGGCGGGTACGGCGAACTCGGCGTACAGCTGCTTGGCCTCGTCCTCGTCCACAGCGTTCGCGAAGGCGTAGCGGAACTGCTCGTAGGTCAGCGGCACGGCGCGGTTGCGGTTCAGCGGGTTGCCCAGGACCGGGGCGGCAGCGCGCAGCGCGGAGATCGGGAGGGGCAGGACGCCACGGAACGGTGCCGCGTCGATCGCGACGGTTGCCGCGGACTGCCCGCGGCCGGCCACGATCTGCGCGAGCAGGCCGCCGAAGGAGTGGCCGAGGACTGCTGGCTTCTTGTCGAGCTTCTCGATCGTCGTCGAGTAGTGGTCGGCGACCTGCCCGACGGTCTTGCGGGCGAACACCTCCGGGTGCGCGTTGGCCTCCTCGACGGTGGCCGGGTCGTCCGGCCAGCCGGGGGCAAGGGGCGCGAAGCCGGCCTCCTCGAACGCGGACGTCCACCGGTCCCAGCTCTGGGGCAGGAGCCAGAGCCCGTGGATGAACACGACCGGGGGCCGGCCGGACGCGTTCGCCCGGTCGACCAGCTCCTCCGTGGTGGGGGGCGGGTGCTGTGCGCTCTCGGACATGGCGTCTCCTTCGAGTGGGCGGCAAGCGCCTCACGGGGAGCAAACTTCGGTGCGGCCCTGGTGACCCGGCCGCCGGTGCGGGCACCGTCGTCAGCCTGCCGTCGGTCGGTCAGCGCCACTATCGCGCTGGAGCAAGCGCAGCCTTACCCGGGGCTACTACCGCTTGTAGTAGCACCGACCCGGCCCGCCCGCCTGCACCTGCGAGGCTCAGGAGCGGCTGCGCTAGCCTTGCGCTTCGAAGGGGAGTAGTCCCCAACACCGCGATCGACACACTGGCTCACGCCCGGTCGCGGCGGCCTGCGGCTACGGCTGCAGGCGGACGAGACCTTCGACCGGCACCGCACCACTCGACGTGCCCGGTCGAAGGCGCGTCCGCTCCGAGACGGCGTCACGAGCGGGCGGACAAGGACCCTTGTGTACGCGTTCCTCCTGAGCACCGCGGTCATCTTCGTTGCCGAGCTCGGCGACAAGAGCCAGCTGATGGCGATGACCTTCGCGACCCGGTTCAAGATCTGGCACGTCCTGGTCGGCATCACCGCGGCCACCGCCCTGGTGCACCTGGCCTCCGTCGGCCTGGGCGCGGCGGTCGGCACCGCGCTGCCCACCACCGCGATCTCCGTCCTGGCGGGCGTGGCGTTCCTCGGCTTCGCCGCCTGGACGCTGCGCGGTGACGAGCTGTCCGAGGACGAGGCCTCCAAGGCGAGCCGCACGACCGTGAATGCCGTGTTCGCCGTCGCGGCGGCGTTCTTCCTCGCCGAGCTCGGCGACAAGACCATGCTCGCCACCATCACGCTCGCGACCGACCAGAACTGGTTCGGCGTGTGGCTCGGCAGCACCCTCGGCATGGTCGCCGCCGACGCCCTCGCCATCGTCGTGGGCGCCATGCTGGGCAAGCACCTGCCCGAGCGCGTCATCCGCTACGGCGCCGCCGCCGCGTTCGCGGTCTTCGGCGTGATCCTGATCCTGAGCGCGGTGCTTTAGCCGCCCGCCGCGTCGCCCCGTGCCGCGGGAACCTAGAGCGCCGTCAACCGCTGCGCCAGGCTCGGCAGGTCGGCTCCGGTCACGTCCGGGGAGGTGAAGACGCGCGGGTACGGCGAGCCGTTGCGGTTCAGCCAGCCAGTGCGCATCCCGGCCCGGGCGGCGCCGTCGATGTCCCACGGGTGCACCGCCACCAGGCACACGTCCCCGGGGTCGACACCGCACTGCGCCGCCGCGTAGGCGTACGCGTCCGGGTGCGGCTTCCACCGACCCGCGTCCTCGACCGACAGCTGCCGTTCGAACAGCTCAGTCACACCGGCGCGCTGCAGCAGCGCCTGCGAGACGGTGGTCGAGCCGTTCGTGAGGGTGACCAGCCGCAGCCCGGCGTCGCGCAGCAGGCGCAGCCCCACGACGACGTCCGGGTGCACGTCCAGCTCGGTGAAGCCGGCCAGGACCTGCTCAGCCAGCTCGCCCGGGGCGGCCGCGAGCCCGGGCCGATTGCTGAGCAGCACCCGCAGCGCCTCGGTACCGACCTCGCGGAACGGTGCGCACGAGCCGGCGGCGGCCAGCGCGAACCCGTCCCGCAGGGTCGCGGCGAACCAGGTCTCCAGCAGATGGCCTGGTGCCCCGCCGGCGGTGAGGCGGTCACGCAGCGGTTCCATGTCGGACAGGGTCTGGTTCACGTCGAACGCCACGATCTGTACCGCTCCGGTCATGCGACCCTCCTTGGCGGTGGCCCCCCTGCCGCC
>JAOPVD010000304.1 GCA_025966295.1 Frankiales bacterium
CCTGCGGCCGGCACGTCTGGGAGCGCGACGGCGAGGTGCTGGACCGCTCCACCGTGCTCGGCGCGGTCCGGGAGCGCATCGCCGAGGGGCCCGCGCCGCGCGTGCCCCGCGCGCGCACGCCCCGCGCGTCCCGCGCCCGGGTGTCGCTGCGCTCGTAGGGGACCGGGCCGGCCCCAGGCGCCGGCGTACCGGGCTGCGGGCGCTCAGGCGCTGCTGAAGCCGGGCAGCAGCTCGCGGGCCAGCTGCTCGAGGAACAGCCCGATGTCGGTGACGATCCCGACCGCCTGCGCTGAGCCGCGGTCGGCGAGCTTGGTCACCGTCGCGGGGTTGATGTCGACGCAGACCAGCGGGATCGAGGCGGGCAGCAGGTTGCCGGTCGCGATCGAGTGCAGCATGGTCGCGACCATGATCGCGAAGCCCACACCGGGCAGCTCGGCGCGCATCGCGCGCTGGCCCTCGATGACGTCGGTGTAGACGTCGGGCAGCGGGCCGTCGTCGCGCACCGAGCCGACAAGCACGAAGCTCTTCCCGCCCTTGACGAGTGCGTGCATGATGCCGCCGGTCAGCACGCCCTGGGAGACCGCGTCGGCGATCGAGCCCGACCGGCGGATGGTGTTGATGGCCCGGATGTGGTGCTCGTGGCCGTGCTCCACGCCCTTGCCCTGCGCGAGGTCGACGCCGAGGGAGGTGCCGTAGAGGGCCGACTCGATGTCGTGCGTGGCCAGGGCGTTGCCGGCGAACAGCACGTCGACGAAGCCGGCCTCGACCAGCGCGGTGAAGGCCGGCGCCGCGCCGGTGTGCACGATGCCCGGGCCGCCCACCCACAGCACCTTCTGGCCGTCGGCCTTCACCTCGCGCATCCGCTGCGCGATCTGCCGGACGAGCAGGGCCTGCGGCTTCTCCGACGAGACCGAGGACGACATGAACGTAAAGGCGTCCTCCGAGGCGCTGTGCTCGCGGGCCGGCAGCACGACCTTCACGCCGGACGCGCCGCAGACGACCTGGTCGCCCGTCTTCACGTCCGACACCGGCACGGTGCGCACCCGGCCGTTCAGGACCACCAGGCCGCAGTCCATCTCCGGCTGCTCGACCGGCACCCAGTCGGCACCGAGGCGGACCACCGTCTCGAGGTTGGTCGTGGAGTAGAAGTCGTCGGGGAACACGCCGTCGCGGTCGCAGGTACGGGTCACGGCCTCGCCCGGGTCGACCTGGTTGACACCGTGCGCCTGCAGCCGCATGAGCAGCCGCTGAAGCGCCTCGTTGTCCTCGGCCGTGACGGTGATCTTCGCCTGGGACTCGTCGTCGTGCGCCCGGCCGACGTCCATGCGGTCGATCCGGTAGTCACCGCCGTACCCGAGGACGTCGTCGAGGACGCGGGCGAGCAGCCCGGTGTCCATCAGGTGTCCGCTGACCTCGACCGTCTCGCTGACCGCCACGCACGCTCCTGTGCTCAGGGGCTAGACGACTGCTCCGTCGTCGGGCCCGCTGTCCGTCGGGGGAGCATCGCGCATCCAGGCGACGAGCAGGGCAGCGCCCCCGGTCGACAGCAGCAGCCCGAAGAGCATGGACATCGGCGAGTCGTCGAGTCCGACCCGGTACGGCGCGAACAGCACCGCGAAGCCGAGCAGCACCATCAGGGCGGCGAGGACGGTGCGCCCCCGGGGGCGGGGGATCTTCGGCGGCGGCGGGGGCTCGTAGTGGTGCTCGTCCTCGAGCGGGGCCGGCTCCACCCAGCCCGGCAGGCCGTCGCCGGTGGCCGCGTCGTCCTCGGCCCGGTCGTCGGTGCGCCGCCGGCGCGGGACGTCCGTGGGCCGGCGCGGCGGGTCGAGGTCCTCGGAGACCGGCCAGCGCGGGACCGGGTCGGCGACGTCGGTGGTGAACCCGGCCACGATCTGCCGGAACAGCTCGTCGTCGCTGGGCACCGCGCCGTCAGCGGGCTCGCTGGGGGCCGCGGACGGTGGCGGCAGCTCCGGCGGCGGCAGGACCCGGGCCCCGGCGCTGCGCGGCACCGGCCGGACCAGGCCGTGGGCGGTGGCGCCCGGCTCGGACTCGGCGAGCAGCGCGGTCAGGTCCGCGACCTCGCTGGTCACGACACCGCGGGCCAGGTCGGCCAGCGCCGGGTTGACCCAGAGCCGGTCCAGCGGGCGGTTCGGCAGGACGGTCGCGCGGGTGTAGCTGTCGACGTCCCGGGCGGGCTCCACGTAGGCGGCCACGCCCTCGGCGGCGAGGCTGTCGAGCAGCGCCTCGGACAACCGCGGGTCGAGGTCCACGAGGGCCCCCCACTCGGCGGACGGCAGCCCGTTGCCCCGGCGGCCGGCGGCGCCTTCGGGAGGGAGTGCGGCGGTCATGGGCTCAGCCGGCAGCCGCGGCCGCGTGGGCGCGGACGAACGCCAGCGACCCTTCGAAGATCGTCGGGGCGTCGTGGTCCAGCGTCGCCACGTGGTAGCTGTCGGGCAGCACCCGCTCCTCCGCGTGCACGCAGCCCTTCAGCAGCTCGCGGCCCGACACCGGCTCGACGACGTGGTCGACCGCGGAGCGGTAGACGAGCACTGGGCAGCTGATGCGGGACAGGTCGCGCCGGACCACCGGCCAGGCCCGCTGCAGCGAGTACGCGGCCTTGAGCGGGATCTTGTCGTAGGCCAGCTCGGTGACGCCCGGCTTCTTGATGTCGCTGGCGATGCCCGGGAACGCCGGCACCACCTTGGACAGCAGCGGCAGCAGCTTGGCGTCCTTGCGCTCGGTGGCCAGCGAGGCGTTGACCACGACCACGCCGGCGACCTGGTCGGCCCGCTCCTCGGCCAGGCGCAGCACCAGCGTGCCGCCCATCGACAGCCCCATGGCGAACACCGTCTCGCAGCGGCTGCGCAGGTCGTCGAAGGCCCTCTCGACGGCGGCGTACCAGTCGCTGAAGCCGGTGGTGTTCATGTCCTTGATGCTGGTGCCGTGCCCGGGAAGCCGCGGGGCAACCACCGTGAGGCCGGCCGCCGCGAGGTGCTCCGCCCACGGACGCATCGACTGCGTGGTGCCCGTGAAGCCGTGGCTGAGCAGCACCCCGACCGGCCCGCCGGGCAGGTCGATCGGCTCGGCGCCGGGCAGGACGTCGGGAACGGGCACGAGGGGGTCCTCTCACGGGCGGGGGGCTGCGCAGATCGTCGCACGCGCGCCTGCCCGGCGGGAGGGGTCCTCGGTGGTGGGGAGGGGGGTCGTTGCCGCAGCCCCCCCGGCGCCATAGGGTCGGGGGCCGAGGCAACCGGCAGATCAGGGGTGACACGCGTGTTCTACTGGGTCGTCAAGGCGATCCTTACGCCCATCCTCCGCACGCTGTTCCGGCCGTGGGTGGAGAACCCGGACCACATCCCGTCCGACGGCCCGGCGATCCTCGCCAGCAACCACCTGTCGTTCAGCGACTCGATCTTTCTGCCGCTGGTGGTGCCGCGGCGCATCACCTTCCTGGCCAAGGCCGACTACTTCACCGGCAAGGGCCTCAAGGGCAAGCTCACCAAGGGCTTCTTCGCGGGCGTGGGCCAGGTGCCGATCGACCGCTCCGGCGGTGCGGCGTCCGAGGCCGCGCTCGGCACCGGCAAGCGGATCCTGGCCGAGGGCAACCTGCTCGGGCTCTACCCGGAGGGCACCCGGAGCCCGGACGGCCGGCTCTACCGCGGCAAGACCGGGGTCGCCCGGATGGCCCTCGAGGCCGGCGTGCCGGTCATCCCGGTGGCCATGATCAACACCGACGTGGTCCAGCCCACCGGCAAGAAGATCCCCAAGCTGGGCCGGGTCGGCATCCGCGTCGGCCAGCCGCTGGACTTCAGCCGGTACGCCGGGATGGAGGGCGACCGCTTCGTGCTCCGCTCCATCACCGACGAGATCATGTACGAGCTGATGCTGCTGTCCGGCCAGGAGTACGTCGACCAGTACGCCACCAAGGCCAAGGCCGATATCGAGGACGCCCGGGTCGCGGCCCGCGAGGCGCTGGTCTCGGACGCGCCCACCACCCAGCGCCGCGCCAGCTGACCGCGCGCTAGTCGTCCGGCGGCAGGTAGGCGCCGAACACCACGGCGGCGTTGCGCTCGACGAAGGCCCGCACGATCCGGGACTGCGCGCGGCTGGTGACCAGGTCGCCCGCCTGGTAGGCCGCGCGGGCCAGCTGGGCCCGGGCGAAGGTCGTGGACGTGACGTCCCCGATCTGCTCGTACGTCACCACCGCCTCGTAGGCGTGCTCGACGGCGTTCAGGAACTTGCCCTTCTCGGCGGCGAGGAAGGCCAGCGCGCAGTGCTGCGCGCCGACCACCCACGGCGTCTTGGGCTCCAGCCGTGACAACCGCTCCTCGAGGGCCTCCACCCGCCCCTCGCCCAGCAGCGCGGCCAGCAGCACGGACGGGTAGAGCCACTCCCGGGCGCTGCCCCGCAGGCTGTCGCGGCTGTGCTCCATGAACTCCTCGAACAACGTCACCGCCTCGTCGCGGCGGCCCTCCAGGAAGCGGCAGCAGCCGAGGTGGACCAGGGCGCTGCGGACCAGCGCGGGAAAGCCCGACCGGCGGCTGCGGGCGACGACCTGGTCGAGCTCCGGCGGGACCGGCTCGGCCCGCAGCGCGCGGACGATGCCGGCGACCGCGACCAGGTGCGACTCCCACTGCTGCGCCTCGGCACCGGCCGTCTCGAGGAAGGCGTCGGTGTGGTGGAGCAGCCGGTTCAGGTCGCCGTCGTACCAGGCCCGCAGCGCCACCTCGGAGGCGTCGGCGCGGGTGGTGAGCGACAGCCCCCAGCCGCGGGCGGCCAGCGCGCTCTCGGCGATGAGCTCGTAGGACCGGTGCAGCCGGCCCTCCTCCTGCATGGTGTCGGCCAGGTTGTTGGCGGCCCGCTGCAGGGCGCGCAGGTTGTGCTCGCGGGCCAGCCGCAGCGCCTCCTCCTGCTGCAGCACGCCCAGCGGGTCGCCGAGGCTGTAGCGCGCGGTGCCCGCGGTGACGAGGGCGTTGGCCTCGACCTCCAGCAGCCCGAGCGGGCGGGCGATGGCCATCGCCCGGTCGCACAGCGCCACCGCGTCGCGGTACTGGTGGCTGAGCATCCGTAGCCGCCCGAGCTCGGCGAGCGCCTGCGCGAACTGCTCGCTGGCCGGCTCCTCGGCCAGCAGGTCGACGGCCTGCGACAGGTGCGTGGCGGCGAGCTCGCCGCCGGCGCCGCGGTACCACTCCGCCTGGCCGAGCAGGACCTGCGCCTTGGCCGCGCCCCTGCGGTCACCGACCGCCAGCAGCTTCTGGGCGGTCTCCTGCACCCGGGCCGGGCCGCCCTCGGCGTAGAAGGCGTGCGGGTCCTCCAGGAAGGACAGCTCGGCCGCGAGCAGCGTGGCCTTGAGGGCGCCCGGGTCGTCCTCCTGGCCGTACCAGAGCATGACCGCCCGGCGGGCGAAGGCGTGCGCGGCCGCGACGGCGTGCAGTCGCAGGGCGCGCTCGGCCGCGGTGGCGAGGGCCTGCCGGGCCGGCTGGGCGTAGGGCTCGAGCGGCAGGCCGAGCACGGCGGCCAGCTCGTAGGCGGTGGTGCGGTGGTAGGCGCGCAGCTCCGCGACGTCATCGCCGCGTTCGGGCGAGAACGCGTCCAGCCAGGCGGCGCAGCGCTGGTGCTGCACCACCCGCAGCGACCGCGGGATGCGGGCGTAGGCGGCATCGCGGACGAGCACGTGCCGGAAGGCGTACTCCGACTCGCCGGCCACCGAGGAGGCGGGCGCCCGGCGTACGACCTCGCGCTGCTCGAGGGCCTCCAGGCAGGCCCGCACCTCGACCCGGTCGGCCGCGGCGACGGCCGCGATCGCGCCCTCCCAGAAGCTCTCGCCGACGACCGCCGCCGCCGAGACCACGCTCCGCTCGGCGGCGGTGAGCAGGTCGAGCCGGCTGTCGACCACGCCCTGCACGCTGTCGGGCAGCGGCAGCTCCGCGAGCAGGTCCTGCGACTGCTCCTCCAGCGCCCCGCTGTCGGTGAGCATCCGGACGTACTCCTCGGCATACAGCGGGTTGCCGTTGACGAGGTCGAGCAGCCGCCGGTGCAGCGGCTCGGGCAGCACCGCGTCGCCGAGCAGCCGGGCGAGCACGAGCGAGATCTCCGGGTCGGTGAGCGGCGTCAGCGTGAGGGTCATCGCGTCGCCGAGGCCCGACACCCAGTCCGGGCGGCGCTCCAGCAGCTCGGGGCGGGTGGTGGCGAGCAGCAGCAGCGGGGCGGCGGTGGCCGCCTCGACCAGCGAGCGCAGGAAAGCCAGGAAGCCGTCGTCGGCCCAGTGCAGGTCCTCCAGCACCAGGACGGTGGGGGCGTCCTCGGCCAGTGCGAGGACGTAGCGGCGCCAGGCGGCGTGGCTGGCGGCGACGTCGTCGCCGAGGTCGGCGCTGACGCCGGGCAGCCCGATCAGCGCGGCCAGGCGCTCCTTGACCTGGGCCACCACCTCCGGTGCGGTGCTGCGGCTCATGAGGGCGTCGACCGAGGCCTCCAGCTTGTCGCGCGCCACCGCGCTGCTGTCGGACTCCAGGATCTGCGCCTGCGCCTTGACGACCTGCCCGAGTGCCCAGTAGCTGACGCCCTCGCCGTACGGCGGGCAGGCACCGACCCGCCAGCGCACCAGCATCGGGGTGGCGGGGGAGTCGGCGTGCTCGGCCAGCGCGCGGGTCAGGCGGCTCTTGCCCAGGCCCGGCGCCCCGACCAGGGTGGCCAGCTGCCCGCGGCGCTCCTGGACGGCCCGGCGCAGGCTGCTGACGAGCAGCCCGAGCTCCGGCTGCCGGCCGACCAGCGGCAGGGTGTCGCTCACCTGGTCGGGGCGGGTCGTGATGCCGGTCGCGAGCCAGCTCTCCAGCACCGCGCCGGTGGCCAGCGGGACCGGGTCCTGCGGCGTGCAGTCCACCGTGCCGGCCACCGCCCGGTGGGTCTTGGGGCCGAGCAGGACCCCGCCCGCCGGCGCGCCGGCCTGCATGGCCATCGCCCGGCTCAGCACCTCACCGGCGATGCGCGGCTCGGCCCGACCCGGGTCGTAGCTGACGAGCGCCTCGCCGGTGGAGACCCCGGCGCGGGCGACCAGCGCGCCGCCGTCCGGGAAGGTGCTGCCGGCCAGCGCGGCCTGCACGTCGAGGCCGGCGAAGACCGCCCGGTACGGGTCGTTCTCGTGCGCGGTGGGTGCGCCGAAGACCGCGACGACGGCGTCGCCGATCTTCTTCGCGACCGTGCCACCGGCGTTGGAGACCACGGTGGCCACCACGTCGAAGAACTGCTTCTGCGCGGTCTGCAGGTCCTCGGGCTCCAGGGCCTGCGCGGTCGCCGAGAAGCCGACCAGGTCGACCGCCAGGACGCTCACCACCCGGCGTTCCTGCTCCGGTCCGGGCAGCGACGGTCCGGCGGGCGACGGGCTGGTCAGCAGTGCGTGGCCGCACGAGGTGCAGTACGCCGTACCGGGGTCGACGGGCTGCTGGCAGACCGGGCACGGCGCAGGGAGAGCCGACCCGCACTGGCCGCAGAACCGCGCGCCGGCGGGTGATGGGGTGGCGCACGTCAGGCAGGTTGCTTCGACAGGGCGATGGTGTCTTACCGGACCGGACCGGTCTAGCCCTCGGCGGCCCAGCCCTTGCTGCGCTCCACCGCCCGCGCCCAGCGGGCGTGGCTGCCGTCCTCGCGCACGCCGGGGGTCGGCTCGAACCGGCGGTCCAGCCGCCAGGTGTCGACGAGCTCAGCCCGGCTCGACCAGACGCCGGTGCCCAGGCCGGCCAGGAAGGCCGCACCGAGTGCGGTGGTCTCGCGCACCTCCGGCCGCTGCACCGGCACCCCCAGCTGGTCGGCCTGCAGCTGGCACAGCAGGTCGTTGCCGGACGCGCCGCCGTCGACCTGCAGGGCCGGCACCTCGCAGCCGGCCTCGGTGGTCATCGCGTCGATGACGTCGCGCACCTCGAACGCGATGGCGTCCAGCGTGGCGCGGGCCAGGTGCGCCCGGGTCGTGCCGCGGGTGATCCCCAGCACCGTGCCGCGGGCGTCGGGGTCCCAGTGCGGCGCCCCGAGGCCGGTGAGCGCCGGCACGAACACCACCCCGCCGCTGTCCGGGACGGCGCGCGCCAGCGACTCCACCTCGGTCGCGGTCTGGATGACCTGCAGGCCGTCGCGCAGCCACTGCACGGCCGCGCCGGTGACGAACACCGCGCCCTCGAGGGCGTAGGTCAGCGTGCCGTCCGGGGCCATCCAGGCCACCGTGGTGAGCAGCCGCTCGCTGAGCACCGGGGTGCCGCCGGTGTTGACCAGCACGAACGACCCGGTGCCGTAGGTGCACTTGCTGCGGCCCTCGTCGTAGCAGCCCTGCCCGAACAGCGCCGCCTGCTGGTCGCCGGCGATGCCCGCGATCGGCAGGTCCAGCCCGAGGAAGGCGGTGGGGTCGGTCCGCCCCACCTCGCCGTACGACGGCACGATCTCGGGCAGGGCGCTGCGCGGTACGGCGAACAGCTCGCACAGCTCGTCCGACCAGGTGCCGGCGCGCAGGTCGTACAGCAGGGTGCGGGAGGCGTTGGACGCGTCCGTCACGTGCCGGCCGCCGGCGGTCAGGCGGGCGATCACGTAGGAGTCGACGGTGCCGATCGCGGTCCGCCCGCTGACGACCCCCTCCCACACCCGCGGGTCGTGCTCGCGCAGCCAGGCCAGCTTGGTGGCCGTGAAGTACGGGTCGAGCCGCAGCCCGGTGAGCTCGGCGACCCGGGGCTCGTGGCCCGCCTCCTTGAGCTGCTCGCAGAGCGCGGTGGTGCGGCGGTCCTGCCAGACGATGGCCCGGCGCGGCGGCTGCAGCGTCCGGCGGTCCCACAGCACCGCGGTCTCCCGCTGGTCGGTGACGCCGACGGCGGTGACCGCGTGGCCCTCCAGCGCCGCCCGGCACGACGACAGCACCGCCACCCAGATCTCCTCGGGCTCGTGCTCGACCCAGCCCGGCCGGGGGAAGTGCTGGTGGAACTCCTGGTAGCCGCGGGACAGCACCCGGCCGTCCTCGCTCACCACCAGGGCCGTGACGCCGGTGGTGCCGCAGTCGATCGCCAGGACGCTCACAGGGACCGGCCCACGCAGCAGTTGGTCATGGCCCGGCAGAATAGGCCGGTGCGCTTCTACTACGACCTCGAGTTCGGCGACACGGCGACGGTGGTGACCCTGGTGTCGGTGGGGGTCGTGGCGGAGGACGGGCGTGAGTACTACGCGGTGTCGTCGGAGTTCGACCCGCTCGCCGTGCACCCGTGGGTCCGCGACAACGTGCTGCCGCAGCTGCCGCCGTCCTCGACCTGGAAGGCGCGGTCGGTGATCGCCCGCGAGCTGGAGGAGTTCTTCGGCGACGACCCGGTGTGGTGGGCGTGGTTCGGGGCCTACGACCATGTGGCGCTGTGCCAGCTGTGGGGCGACATGCCCGCGCTGCCGCGGCAGTTCCCGCGCTTCACCCTCGACGTCCGGCAGCTCTGGGAGCACCTCGGGAAGCCGGCGCTGCCCAGCCAGGAGCGGGGCCTGCACGACGCGCTGGAGGATGCCCGGCACGTCCGGGTGCGGTACGACGCGCTGGCCGAGCGCGCCTACCGGCTCGGGCTGAAGGTCTAGGCCGCGACCAGCTCGCGCGCCGGGTCGACCGCGGGCCGGCGCGGGGTGAGGGCGACCAGCAGGGCCAGCACGGCGGCGTGCACAAGCGCGATCCGCCCGACGGGCGACATCGGCAGCAGCACCCCCGTGAGCGCCGGACCGGCAGCGAGCCAGGACAGCGCCGCGGCCCCGGCCAGCACCGGCAGCCGGGCCCGGGCCAGCAGCAGCGGCCCGAGCAGCAGCAGCAGGTAGTGGGTCCAGACGATGGGCGACAGCAGCAGCGCGGCGACCAGGCAGCAGGCGAACAGCAGCAGGTCGGCCCGTTCGCCCACGCGCAGCCGCTGCACCGTCCCGTGGCCCAGTACGGCCGCGGCCGCGGCGACGCAGAGCAGGGTGGCCACGGCATCCGGGACGGCCGTGGCCAGTGCCCGGTGCAGCGCGACCCCCTGGAGGCCCTCGTGCGCGCCGAGGGTCGACAGCATGTGCGCGTAGTGGAACGGGCCGATCGGGCCGAGCCCGAACGACACCGCCAGCAGCAGGCCGAGCACCACGGCGGTGGCCCGGACCGCGGCCCAGCGGCGGCTGACGAGCGGCCAGAGCAGCAGCGGGAACAGGAAGACCTTCGCGCCGACCACCAGCGCCAGCGCGGTGCCGACGAGCCACGGCCGGTCCCGGCAGCGGTAGGCGACGACGCAGCCGAGCAGCAGCAGGGCGTTGAGGCTGCCGACCTGCAGGCCCCGGATGGTGGTGGCGGCCAGCAGCACCACGAGCAGCGAGCAGGTGCCGCGGACGCCGGCGAGCCGGCAGGCGGCCAGCACCGCGGCGATCGAGCCGGCCGTCCAGAGCAGGTCGGCGAGATGCGTGGGCAGGGCCCCGAGCGGGGCGAACGCGAGCGCCGTCCACCACGGGTAGACGAAGGCGCTGCCGCCGTAGAGGGCCGGGTCGTGCAGCGCCGGGTACGGGTCGGTGCCGTGCAGGACGTCGTTGCCGGCGGCGAGGAAGACCATCAGGTCGGACCGCCGAAGCGGCACCACCAGCCACCAGCAGACCAGCGTCATCGCCGCCCACGGCAGCACCCCACCGGCGGCCTGTCGGACGCTCAACTTGCTGGGCACGCTGATCCCTCCGGCCGGGCGCTGCCGTGAGGCTAGCCGGGCGAACCGGGTCAGACGGGGACGAGCACCTCGACGGTGACCTGCGCCAGGCCGCTGTAGCCCAGCGCCCGGGAGCCGCCCCGGGACATGTCGAGCACCCGGTCGCCGACGTACGGG
>JAOPVD010000343.1 GCA_025966295.1 Frankiales bacterium
ACCCCACCGGTGGCCGGCAGCCCGCCGCCACCGCCGGCCGCGGGGCGGGCCGCCGGGCGGGCGGCTGCCTGGACGGTCGGGCCGCGGAGCACCTCCACCGCCTGGTGGTAGGTGCCCCGGTTCTGGAAGGGCCGGGACGGCGTGGCGATGGCCCCGGCGGTGAGCGGCCGGTTCTCGTCGCAGGTCGGGGTCGGGTCCGCTGGGCAGAGCACCGGCTTGCGCCAGCTCTGCGGGTCGGCGCCCTGGGTGCCGGCCACCTGGGCCACCGCCCGGGTCAGCGCGGTGCGGAGCAGCGCCCGGCAGCCGGCCAGGGTCCCGCCACCGCAGCTGGTAGCCGACGGCTTCGGACCGGTGCCGAGGGCGGCCCGCACCACCGCCGAGACGTGGCCGTGCCAGCCGTCGTAGAAGCCGGTCTGGACGGCCCGGGCCTCGAGGACCAGGTCCAGCGGGCCCTGGAGCAGCGTGACGACGTCGGCCCCGACCTGCGGGTCGTAGACGTCGTGGACTAGCTGGCGCCACCAGGCGTCGAAGAGCAGCACCGCCGCGCCGGCGTCGTCGTAGCCGTCGCCGGTGGTGTCGCGGCGGTGGGCGCCGGAGGCGACCCAGCCGCGCAGCGCGGCGACCAGCCGGGCCTGGGTCGGGTCGGTCACCGGGCCGAGCGCGGTCAGCAGGTCGGGCAGCACCTCGACGCCGCGGAGGTCCTGCGTGGCGGCGTTGCCGCTGATCCCCACCAGGTCCGACAGGGCGAGCTTCCTGCCGGCCTTGATGGCCGCCACGGTGGGGCCGGTCAGCAGCTGGTCGCGGTGCACCCCGCCGTACGACCAGATGCCCGGGGCGGCCCGCCACTGGCGCGCGCCCTTGTTGTTCCAGCTCGACAGGTAGCCCTGCTGGGGGTCGATGGCGGTCGGGTTGAAGGACGCGGGGTGCGGGGTGAAGTCGCCGGTCGCGGGGTCGAAGCCCTTCCAGTCCCACGGGCCGGTACCCAGGATCGGCAGCTCGAGGTCGGTGCCGGGCGCGTGCTGGGGGAAGCGGCCGCTCTGCAGCCAGCCGATGTGGTTGCTGCTGACGAAGAACCAGTTCTCGTTGCCGGTGTAGTGGCGCATCGCCGCCACGAAGTCCTGCGGGGTCTTCACCTGGCCCTCGGCCAGCCGCAGGAAGGACACCAGCGACCGCAGGCCGCGCCGGTTCACTGCCGTCGAGCGGACCAGCGCGTAGTGCTTGCCGCCGGCGGTCGCGAAGTTGTGCACCGGGCCGTGCACCGAGCGCATGGTGCGCAGCACCACCTCGGACGGCGGCGTGGTCGGGTCGGTGGGCGCCAGCGGGGTCCGCAGCACCTGGTCGCGGTGCGTGAACAGGACGCAGCGGCCGCGGTAGAGGTAGTGGTCGCTGTCGCGGGTGACGGCGCCGCCGGCCGGCTCGCACAGCTGCTCGGCGAAGGTGTCGGCGTTGTCGCCGTTGGCCGTCGTGCCGCTCCACGCGAAGCCGTTCGTGTGCCCGATGAGCGGGAACGGGCTGGCGCCCGGGAAGCTCATGCCGCTGGCGTGCACCCCCGGGGCGTGCAGCTCGTACTCCACCAGGATGGAGGGGGAGTAGTAGCCGACCTGCGGGCCCATCGCCGCCAGCGCCCGGCCGCTCGTGCTGTGGTCGCCGGCGACCAGCAGGGCGTTGGAGGCGTGCCGGGACAGGTCCAGGCCGTGCCGGGCCAGCCGCTCGGCCCACAGCGGGAAGGCACCCGGGACCCCGACCGCGGGGGAGGTCTGTGAGGCGACCGCGTTTCGGGACGTGATCGAGCCGGCGTCCAGCCGGACCGCGCTCGACGGCCCGGGGCCGGGCCGGTCGCTGGGGAACGGCCGATCGGCGGTGACGGGTGCGGTCGGGTCCTCCAGGTGCCGCAGGTCGTCGTACACCTGCTGGCCCTTGGTGGCGCCCAGGCGCTGCTGCAGCCGGGCCAGCACGTCGGCCTGCCGGTGCTCGCCGTCGCCGGAGACGGTGAACTGGGCGATGAGCAGGTAGGCCTCGGCGGCGGTGTCGGCCAGCGTCCAGTCGCGGGGGAGCGCGCCGAGGGCCGGGTACTCGGCGGGCAGCAGCGTCGGGTCCAGCCGGGTCTTGGCGATCCAGGCGTTGATGCCGGCCACGTACTGCTGCAGGTCGGCCAGGCCGCGCGCGCCGGCCGCCCCCTCGTCCTGCGGCAGCCGCATCACCTCGGCGGTGAGCTCCGCCGGTGACAGGTCGAACTGGCCGAGCGCGGCGCTGTCGGCCGGTACGGCGGAAGGGCCGAGCAGCTCGGCGGTCGAGCCCTGCGCGGTGCGGCGCAGCACGTCCATGAGGAACAGCCGGTCCTGGGCGGTGGCGTAGCCGACGGCGAACATCGCGGCCGACCGGGTCTCGCCGTAGATGTGCGGCACCCGGTGCGTGGTGTCGCGCACGATCGTCGCCCCCGAGGTCGGGATCTCGCTGGTGCCCTCGATCCGGGCGAAGCTGGCGTCCTTGTAGTAGCCCGACAGGTCGCTGGTCGGCTGCCCGGTGATGACCCGGTCGTAGAGCCCGGCCTGGCTGGTGAACGACGGCGGCACGGTGCCGTCGGCCTGGTTGCGCGCCAGGTCGAGGACGTTCGCGGTCTGGCCCTGGCCGTAGGCGAGCACCGAGTGGAACCCGCCGCCGTCGTCGACGAAGGCGGGGGCCTGCGCGCTCCCCGGGCCGGCGGTGGCGAGCAGCAGGGCGAGGGCGCCGGCGACGGCCGGAAGGCGGGGGCTCACCTCGGCATCTTCGCGGTGGACCGGGGCAATCCCTGCATGCAGGAACACACCTTGAGGAGTCGGCATGCCCACTCGTACCGCCCGGACCGCCTGGAAGGGCACCCTCGAGACCGGCTCCGGCCAGGTCGAGCTCAGCAGCAGCAAGGTGGGCACCTACGAGGTGTCCTTCCCGAAGCGGGCCGCGGAGCAGGCCGGCGGCACGACCAGCCCCGAGGAGCTCATCGCGGCCGCCCACTCGTCCTGCTTCGCCATGCAGCTGGCCGCGATGGTCGGGCAGGCCGGCGGCACTCCGGACGCGCTCGACGTGACCGCAGACGTCTCGCTCGGCCCGGACCCGGCCGGCGGCTTCCGGCTCACCGGCATCGCGCTCAAGGTCGTCGGTGAGGTCGAGGGCCTCGACGAGGACGCCTTCCGCGAGGTCGCTGAGCAGGCCAAGGTCGCCTGCCCGGTGTCCAAGGCGCTGACCGGCGTGGCGATCACGCTCGACGCGTCACTCGCTTAACCCCTGGGCGGCCCCCACTAGGCTCGGCAGCCCCGACCTGATGGAGGCTCCACCCGTGTCCGACAACCCGCCCGTAGCCGTCCGCGTCGACGCCTCGACCGCGGGCACGACGGCGGGCCAGCTGCTGGCGCAGGCCGGTGGCAAGGACAGCGCGGTCGCCCGGGTCGATGGCGAGCTGCGCGACCTCGCGTACGTCGTCTCCGAGGGCGAGCTGGTCGAGCAGGTGCCCTACGGGTCCGAGGACGGCCGGGCCGTCCTGCGGCACTCGGCGGCGCACGTGCTGGCGCAGGCCGTCCAGGAGCTGTTCCCCGGCACCCTGCTCGGCATCGGTCCGCCGATCAAGGACGGCTTCTACTACGACTTCCTGCCCGAGCGGCCGTTTACCCCCGAGGACCTCACGGCGATCGAGAAGAAGATGAGCGACATCACCCGCCAGCGGCAGCGCTTCAGCCGCCGGGTCGTCAGCGAGGACGACGCACGCGCCGAGCTGGCCGGCGAGAAGTTCAAGCTCGAGCTGATCGGCCTCAAGGGCGCCGGCGACTCCGGTGAGGACGTCGAGGTCGGCGGGTCCGAGCTCACCATCTACGACAACCTGCGCGGCGACGAGGTGGCCTGGAAGGACCTGTGCCGCGGGCCGCACCTGCCCACCACCCGCGACATCCCGGCCTTCAAGCTGATGCGGTCGGCGGCGGCGTACTGGCGTGGCGACCAGGCGAACCAGCAGCTGCAGCGGGTCTACGGCACGGCCTGGGAGTCCAAGGACGCCCTGAAGGAGCACCTGCACCTGCTCGAGGAGGCCGAGAAGCGCGACCACCGGCGGCTGGGTGTGGAGCTCGACCTGTTCTCGTTCCCGGACGAGATCGGCTCGGGCCTCGCGGTCTTCCATCCCAAGGGCGGCGTCATCCGCATGGAGATGGAGGAGTACTCCCGCCGACGGCACGTCGAGGAGGGCTACGAGTTCGTCAACACCCCGCACATCACCAAGGGCTCGCTGTTCGAGCTCAGCGGGCACCTCGACTGGTACTCCGAGGGCATGTACCCGCCGATGGACCTCGACGAGGGCACGGCCTACTACCTCAAGCCGATGAACTGCCCGATGCACAACCTGATCTTCGGCGCCCGCGGGCGGTCCTACCGGGAGCTGCCCCTGCGGCTGTTCGAGTTCGGCACCGTCTACCGCTACGAGAAGAGCGGTGTCGTGCACGGGCTCACCCGGGCCCGCGGCTTCACCCAGGACGACGCGCACATCTACTGCACCCGCGAGCAGATGCGCGGCGAGCTCACCAGCCTGCTGCGGTTCGTCCTGGACCTGCTTCGCGACTACGGCCTCACCGACTTCTACCTCGAGCTGTCCACCAAGGACCCGGAGAAGTACGTCGGCGACGACGCCACGTGGGAGGAGGCCACCCGCGTGCTCGAGGAGGTGGCGACCGCCTCCGGGCTCGAGCTGGTGCCGGACCCGGGCGGCGCCGCCTTCTACGGCCCGAAGATCTCCGTGCAGGCGCGCGACGCGATCGGCCGGACCTGGCAGATGTCGACGATCCAGCTCGACTTCAACCTGCCGGAGCGGTTCGAGCTCGAGTACCAGGCGGCGGACGGCACCCGGCAGCGCCCCGTCATGATCCACCGCGCGCTCTTCGGCTCGATCGAGCGCTTCTTCGCGGTGCTGCTCGAGCACTACGCCGGGGCGTTCCCGGCCTGGCTCGCGCCGGTGCAGGTGGTCGGCATCCCGGTCCACTCCGACTTCGACGGGTACCTGCTCGACGTGGCAGCCAAGCTTCGGCAGCACGGGATCCGGGTCGAGGTCGACACCTCCGACGACCGGATGCAGAAGAAGATCCGCAACGCCCAGAAGGCCAAGGTGCCGTTCATGCTGATCGCCGGTGCCGACGACATCGCGGCGGACGCGGTGTCCTTCCGGTTCCGGGACGGCACCCAGGACAACGGCATCCCGGTCGACGAGGCGGTCGAGCGGATCGTCACGGCGGTGCGGGACCGGACGTGAGCGTCCCCTCCGAGGAGCAGAAGGGCGCCGGCATCAGGGATGCCTTCGAGCGGCTCTACACGCCGCACCGGATGGCCTACATCGCCGGGGAGGGCAAGGGCCCGGACTGCCCGTTCTGCGAGATCCCCGGGATGCCCGACAACGACGGGCTCGTCGTCGCCCGCGGCGAGTCCTGCTTCGCCGTGCTCAACCTCTACCCGTACAACTCCGGCCACCTGATGCTCGTGCCCTACCGGCACGTCTCGGGCTACGACGAGCTGACCGACGAGGAGACCGTCGAGCTGGCCGAGATGACCCAGCACGCCATCCGGGCGGTGCGGCACGCCTCGGGGGCGCAGGGCTTCAACGTCGGCATGAACCTCGGCAGCGTCGCGGGCGCCGGCATCGCCGCGCACCTGCACCAACACGTCGTGCCGCGCTGGGGTGGCGACACCAACTTCATGCCGGTGGTCGGCCACACCAAGGTGCTGCCGCAGCTGCTCCCGGAGACCCGCAACCTGCTCGCCAAGGCCTGGCTGGAGGTCTAGCGGCCTCAGACCTTCGGGACCAGGTGGCCGGGCATCGGCTCGTGGCGCAGGTAGGCCCGGGTGTAGGAGCCGGTGCCGTGCGACAGCGAGCGCAGCTCGGCCGAGTAGTGCAGCAGCTCCAGGTCGGGCACCTCGGCGCTGACGACGGCGGTGTCGTCGTCGGCCAGCTCGTTGCCGGTGACGCGGGCCCGCCGGCCGGACAGGTCGCTCATCGCGGTGCCGACGTAGGAGCTCGGGATCCGGACCGCGATCGAGGACACCGGCTCGAGGACCTGCACACCGGCCGCCGCGGAGGCCTCCCGCACCGCGAGCGCGCCGGCGGCCTGGAAGGCGGCGTCGGAGGAGTCGACCGAGTGCGCCTTGCCGTCGGTGAGCACCGCCTTGATGTCGACGATCGGCCGGCCGTCGACGCCGCGCTCCATCTGGGTGCGCACGCCCTTCTCGACGCTGGGGATGTAGTTGCCCGGCACCGAGCCGCCGACGACGGTCTGCTCGAACACGAGCCCCGACCCGGCGGGCAGCGGCTCGAAGGTCATGTGCACCACGGCGTACTGGCCGTGGCCGCCGGACTGCTTGACGTGCCGGCCGGTCACCTCCACCCGGCTCGAGAGCGTCTCCCGGAACGCCACCTGCACCTCGGGGAGCGTGACCGAGACGCCGTACCGGGTCCGGAGCCGGTCGACGAGCACGTCGGCGTGCGCCTCCCCGACGCACCACAGCAGCAACTGGCCGGTCTCGGCCTGCCGCTCGAGCCGCACCGTCGGGTCCTCCGCGACCAGCCGCTGCAGCGCGGTGCCGAGCTTGTCCTCGTCGACCCGCGAGGCGGCCTCGACCGCGATGGCGTGCTGCGGCTCGGGCAGGTCCCAGGGCGCGACGAGCAGCGGGTCCTCCTTGGAGGAGATGGTGTCGCCGGTCTCCGCGGTGGCCAGCTTGGCGACCGACACGATGTCGCCGGCCGGGGCCTCGGCGACCGGCCGCATGAACGCGCCGAGCGGGGTCGACAGGGCGCCGACCCGCTCGTCGGCGTCGTGATCGGGGTGGCCGCGCTCGGTCAGGCCGTGGCCGGAGACGTGCACGACTGCGTCGGGCCGCAACGTGCCGGAGAACACCCGCAGCAGCGACACCCGGCCCAGGTAGGGGTCGCTGGTGGTCTTCACGACCTCGGCGACGAGCGGGCCGTCCGGGTCGCAGCTGATGGGGCTGGCGGGGGAGCCGTCCGGCCGGGTCACCACCGGGCTGGGGTGCTCGAGCGGGGTCGGCATCGCCTGGGTGAGGACCTCGAGCAGCTCGTCGGTGCCGAGCATCGTCAGCGGCGCGGCCGGCAGCACCGGGTAGAAGTGGCCACGGGCCACCGCCAGCTCCAGGTCGGCGATCAGGACCTTGTTGTCGATCTGCTCGCCGGCGAGGTAGCGGTCGAGCAGGGTCTCGTCCTCGCTCTCCGCGATGATCGCCTCGAGCAGGTCCCCGCGCAGCGACTCGATGAGCGGCAGGTGCTGCGGGTCGGGGTCGCGCTCGACCCGGTCCCCGGACGACCAGTCGTAGACGCGCTGCGAGATCAGCCCGATGACGCCGGCGACCGACTCGTCGTCGCCGTGCATCGGCAGGTAGAGCGGGTGCACGCCCTCGCCCAGCACCCGCTGGCAGATCGCGACGGCGTCGTCGAAGTCGGCCCGCGGTCGGTCCAGCTGGGTGATGACGACCGCCCGGGGCATCCCGAGGGCGGCGCACTCCTGCCAGAGCTGGACGGTCAGGGCGTCGACGCCGTCGACCGCCGAGATCACGAACAGCGCGGAGTCGGCGGCCCGCAGGGCGGCCCGCAGCTCCCCGACGAAGTCGGCCGTGCCGGGCGTGTCGAGCAGGTTGACCTTGACGCCGCCGTACTCGAGCGGGGCGAGCGCGAGCGCGACCGAGCGCTGCAGGCGGCCCTCCACCTCCTCGCTGTCGCTGACCGTGGTGCCGTCCTCGACGCGGCCGGCCCGCGGGACCGTGCCGGTGCGCGCCAGCAGCGCCTCCACCAGCGTGGTCTTCCCGGCGCCGGCGTGGCCCACGACGGCGACGTTGCGGACCAGCTCCGCAGCCCTCGGCTCCGGTGCCGGTCCTGCCTGCTTGCCCACCTTCGACATGCTGCCTCCTTGGTACGGCGTGTTCGCAGCCTCCCGCCCGTCGTACACGGGGACAAGACCGGGGGCCTATCGTTCGCCGCGTGATCGGCTCCCAACTGCGCCCCGTCGTCGGACGGATCGCCGACCCCCTCGTGAACCGGCTGCTGGCGTGGGGCGTGACGCCCGACGCCGTGACCGCCACGGGCACCGTCGGCGTCGTCGCCGCGGCCCTCGCATTCTTCCCCCGCGGGGAGTTCCTGGTGGGGACGCTGGTCATCAGCGTATTCGTGCTCACCGACACCATCGACGGCGCCCTGGCCCGCAAGCGCGGCGTGACGAGCAGCTTCGGGGCCTGGCTGGACTCGACGTGCGACCGGGTCGCCGACGGCGCCATCTTCGGGGCGCTCGTGCTGTGGTACGCCGGTAAAGGCGACGACGACGTGCTGCTGGCCGTGACGCTGTTCGTGCTGGTCTGCAGCCAGGTGGTCTCCTACGAGAAGGCCCGGGCCGAGGGCCTGGGGATGACCTGCAACGTCGGCATCGCCGAGCGGCCGGAGCGGCTCATCCTCGTCCTGGCGGCGGCCGGGGTCGTCGGCCTGGGCGTCCCGGAGGGGCTGCTCGCCGGGGCGCTCTGGGTCCTGGCCGTGCTCTCCGCGGTGACGGTCGTGCAGCGCCTGCTCGAGGTGCGCCGGCAGGCCGGGCTCCCGGCCGCGTGAGCCCTGTCGCAGCCGTCGCCGGGGCGCTGAGCTCCGGCTCCTACGCCGCGGGCTGGGCGATCGTCCGGGCGCTGCCCGACCCGGTGGCCCGGCGGCTGTTCCAGGCCGGCGCCGACCTGGCGGCCGCCCGCGGCGGCGGCGGCATCGACCGGCTGCGCGCCAACCTGGAGCGGATCGCCCCCGGTCAGGACCTGACCCGGGAGGCGGTGCGCTCCTACGCCCGCTACTGGTGCGAGGCGTTCCGG
>JAOPVD010000019.1 GCA_025966295.1 Frankiales bacterium
CGATGACGGTGCCGGTGATGACCTCGTCGGCCTCCTTCTTGGCCTCGACGTCGCCCCAGGCGCGCTCGTACTGCGCGCGCTTCTTGGACAGGATCAGCCGGCCTTCCTTGTCCTCCTTCTGGAGGACCAGGGCCTCGACGATGTCGCCGACGGCAACGACCTCATTGGGGTCGACGTCGTGCTTGATGCTCAGCTCACGCGAGGGGATGACACCCTCGGTCTTGTAGCCGATGTCGAGCAGGACCTCATCGCGGTCGACCTTGACGATCGTGCCTTCGACGATGTCTCCGTCGTTGAAGTACTTGATCGTCTCGTCGATGGCGGCGAGGAAGTCCTCCGCGCTCCCGATGTCGTTGATGGCGACCTGGGGCGTGGTGGGGGTGTCGAGGGTGCTGGTCAAGGGGTGGGCTCCGGCTGCGGTTGAGGTCGTGACCTGCCCCGGATGGGCGGGTCGGGCAGCGCAGCGGGTTTTCGTCGAAGCCAGGCGGACGGGAGTCAGACCAACAGGGACGAGCGCGGGCATGGGTGCTCGAGCGCCCGCAGCGCGTGCGTACAGACTACGCCTATGACTACCCCTGAGTCGAACCCCGCCGCCGCGGTCGTGCACCGCGAGGCCTCACCGCAGGAGAGCGCCCGCGCCAACCGGCTGTGGTGGGACGCCAACGCGGCCGACTACTACGCCGAGCACGGCGCGGTGCTGGGCGACGCCGACCTGCTGTGGTGCCCCGAGGGGCTGCGCGAGGCGGACGCCGGGCTGCTCGGGGAGGTCCGCGGCCGGGCCGTCCTGGAGGTCGGCTGCGGCGGGGCCCAGGCCGCCCGCTGGCTGGTGTCGCAGGGCGCCGAGGTGACCGCCTTCGACGTCTCCCACGGCCAGCTCGCCACCGCCCGCGAGCTGGACCGCCGGACCGGGGTCGCGGTCCCCCGGCTGGTGCAGGCGGATGCGCAGCGGCTGCCGTTCCGGGACGCGGCCTTCGACCTGGTGGTGAGCGCCTTCGGCGGCGTCCCGTTCGTGGCCGACAGCGCCGGGACGATGCGGGAGGTGGCCCGGGTGCTGCGCCCGGAGGGCCGGTTCGTCTTCTCGACCACCCACCCGCTGCGCTGGGCGTTCCCGGACGACCCGGGTCCCGCCGGGCTGACGGTGCGGCAGAGCTACTTCGACCGGACGCCGTACGTCGAGGAGGACGCCGCGGGCCGGGCGGTCTACGTCGAGCACCACCGGACGCTGGGCGACCGGGTCCGCGAGCTGGTCGGCGCCGGCCTGGTGCTCGAGGACCTCGTCGAGCCGGAGTGGCCCGCGGGCCGCACCCAGGAGTGGGGTCAGTGGTCGCCGCTGCGCGGCGCCCTCGTCCCCGGTACGGCGATCTTCCTGGCCCGCAAGCCGGCCTGAGCCGGGCACCCAGCACGGCGGCCCGCCACCGCGAGGTGACGGGCCGCCGGGCTGGTGCAGGACTAGCTGGTCACGCGCCGGCGGAGCACCACGCTGCCGAGGCCGGCGAGCGCCAGCAGGCCCACGATGGCCGCGCTGCGGGCGGCGTTGTCGTTCGTGGCCTTCGTCTCGGCGGCCAGCTGGAGCTTGTAGACCGCGGTGCCGACCGCGCCCTCCGGGGCGCCGTACGGCAGCGCCCCACCGTCGACCTTGTGGCCCATGGCCACGAGGGTCGCCGCCTTCTCGGCGTTGCTGGCCTGGGTCTCGGCGCCCTTCGTGGCGAGCACCGAGGTGCCCTCCTTGCTGAGCCGGCCCGCGCCGTCCTGGATCTTCTTGGCACCCGGCGCGGCCTTGCCGAGCCCGTCAGCGATCTTGCCGGCGCCGTCCGCGGCGCTGCCGAGGCCGGTGGAGAGCTCCTTGGCACCGGTGGCGAGCTGGCCCGCCCCGGCCTTGAGCTTGCCGGCGCCGCTGTTCAGGGCGTCGGCCCCGTCAGCGAGCTGGCCGGCACCGTCAGCGACCTCACCGGCGCCGCCGGCGATCAGGTCGGCACCGGCGCTCAGGGCCGCCGCACCGCCCCGCAGGGTGGTCAGCGGGTCCGAGGTGGAGGAGCCGAGGGCACCGGTCACGGTGGCCACGACGGTCTGGACGAGCGCGTCGACGCCGGCGCTGACGGCACCCAGGCCGTACAGCACGCCGCCCCTGTCGGTGGCGCCGTAGGTGCCCGGGGTGTGCGCGTCGAGGCCGAGCAGCATCGCGTTGAGGGCGTAGAGCATGCCGCCGGTGTCCGTCGCGCCGTAGGTGCCGGGGCTGTGGGCGTCGATGCCGACCAGCAGCTGCCCGAGGCCGGACAGCATCTGGGTCAGGCCCTGCGAGGCCGCGCCGAGCTGGTACTGCAGACCGCCCGGGTCGAGAGCGGTGTTGCCGCCGGCGAGCGCGCCGGGAGCGTGCCCGTCCAGGGCGCTGGCCAGGTACCCGCTGTCCTGGAGGGCCGGCAGGATGTCGGCGCACAGGCCGGAGCCGGGCGCCACGCAGCTGTTCGCGGTGGCAACGGCCGTGAGCTTGGCGAAGGCGTTGGCAGCCTTGGCCTGCAGCCCCGGGATGCTGGTGCTGGCGGCGTCGGCCAGCTTGCCCTGCAGGGTGCTGACCCCGGACTGCAGGGCCACCAGGCCCTCCTTGAGCTTGCCGCCGGTGCTGACCGCGGTCTTGAGCTGGGTCAGGCCGAAGAGCACGGTGCCGGGCTTGTCCGCGCCACCGATGCCGGCGGCGAGGCCCGCGATGCCGGCCTGCAGCTTGGCGAGGTTCGGGTTGCTGGGCAGCCCGCTG
Organism: Frankiales bacterium; assembly: GCA_025966295.1. Classification (GTDB taxonomy): domain Bacteria; phylum Actinomycetota; class Actinomycetes; order Mycobacteriales; family SCTD01; genus RYN-111. Next base: position 2,750 of record JAOPVD010000019.1, read on the forward strand.
ATGCCGTCGTTGAGCTGGGTGAGCCCGCCTTGGAACAGCACCAGCTTGTCGGCGAGGATGCCTGCACCGTCGGCGAGCGCGGCCGCGCCGGGGGCGAGCTGGCCGGCGCCGGCCGAGAGCTCGCCGGTGCCCGCGGCAAGGGTGCCGGTGCCGGCGGCGAGGGTGCCGGTGCCCGCGGCGAGCTTCTTGGCACCGGGCGCGGCCTTGCCGTTCAGCCCGGTGCTGAGGGTGCTCGCGCCGGCCGCCAGCTGCGACAGGCCGGCGAGCAGGTCGCCGGCGCCCTTCTGCAGCTTGAGCAGGTTGGCGTCGATGGTCTGCGCGCCGACGGTCAGGTCGCCGGCGCTCTGCGCGCCGCCGGCGAAGCTGCTCGTGGCGGCTGCGACCTCGGTCCGCTTGGAGGAGGCGGGGACCACCGTGATGTCGACGGCCGGGACGACGGCGTCCTTGACGCGGGCCCGCCAGGTCATGACCTGCTCGACGGTGCCGATCGGCGGGAACAGCACCATGTTGAAGCTCAGGCCGGTGCCGCCGCGGCCGTCGCCGCCGACCGCCGCGGTGGGCGCGTCGACCTGGCTGTAGCCGGACGGCAGGGTGGTGTCGACCTTGCCGACGAACGGCACGACGACGTCGACCGTCTTGGTCACGGTCTTGCCGGCGGCGTCGAGGTAGCTGACCTCCGTGGGTGCGGCGGTGGTGTTGCGGACGGTGTAGGTGACCTGCAGGTCACCGCTCTTGCCGACCAGGTCGGCCGGCTTCACCGGCTTCCCGTCGAGCAGGTACGCGACGCCCACCGTGACCGGCAGCTTGCCGGTGTAGTCGCTCAGCGTCCGCAGGTCCTTGCGGCCGTCGACGGCGACGTCGTACACCGCCTTGCCGTCCTTGATGGCAGGCGCGGAGAAGCCGTCGAGGTCGCGGACGCCGCGGCCGGAGGTCGGGTCGTGCAGCACGACCGTGCCGTTGCCCAGGATGGTGAGCTGCTCGATGAGCTTGGCGTCGGTGACCGTGCCGCTGGAGTCCATCAGGGCCCGCACGGTCTCGCGGTCGACGACGTCGAACGACGACGCCGCCGCCGCAGCGCCGGCCGGCGAGGCCAGCAGCAGGCCGGCGACGGTGCCGGCGACGGCCAGCGTCAGGGTGCAGCGGGTGCGCGGCTGCAGCGTGCGGGCGGTCATCGGGAGGCCTTCTCGGTCGTGGCGGCGCCGTCAACGGCGGTCCGCGGGGTGGGCAGCGTGAGCTCGGCGTCGGAGGGCGCCGGCGCCTGGTCCACCGGGACGGTGGTCGTGACGGCGGTGGTGACGACCAGCGCCACGACGGCCGACAGCAGCGCGGTGGTCGCCGCCGTGATCACGGTGGTGGTGTCGCCGGTGCCCGCTTCGGGGTGGGCGGCCAGCACGGTCTGGAAGGCGCCGGTCAGTGTGCCGGCGCCCAGCAGCCCGGCCCACAGCGGCAGCCGGTCGGCGGACGCGGTGGCGACCGCGGTCACGAGCGCGACCACGACCACGGCGGCCAGGGCACGGCCCAGCGGGATGTCCGGCAGCGAGGTGCGCAGCAGCGACAGGCCGACCATCACGGCGGCGAAGCCGGCCACGTAGGCACCGAGCTTGGTGGCGAGGCCGCGACCAGGGACGAGTGCGAGCACGGCTCCCGAGGCGATGCCCAGCAGGGCCACCTTCGGGAGGTCCGCGCCGAACGCGGCGCCGTGGTCGACGACGGCTCCCGCCGTCAGGGCAAGCGCGGAACCGACCGCGCAGGTGCGGAGGCGCACCGACGTCATGGCTCGCTCTCTCTCGCCCAGGGTCAGAGGGCGGGCAGGTGCCAGAGCTGGTCTGGCC
>JAOPVD010000030.1 GCA_025966295.1 Frankiales bacterium
CTGCTGGCGCTGCGCAAGGGTCGCCTCGAGCAGATGGTCGACCACGGCACCGGCTGGATACGGATGGAGTACGTCGTGCCGGCCCGCGGGCTGATCGGCTTCCGCACCGAGTTCCTCACCGAGACCCGCGGCACCGGCCTGCTGCACCACATCCACGAGCGCTACGAGCCGTGGCACGGCGAGATCCGCACCCGCCCGTCCGGCTCGCTCGTCGCCGACCGCAGCGGCCCGACCACCGGCTTCGCCCTGGCCAACCTGCAGGAGCGCGGCACCATGTTCGTGCCGCCGGGCACCGAGGTCTACGAGGGCATGGTCGTGGGTGAGAACTCCCGCGCCGACGACATGGACGTCAACGCCACCAAGGAGAAGAAGCTCACCAACATGCGCCAGTCGTCCTCGGACGTCCTGGTCCCGCTCATCCCGCACAAGCAGCTCTCGCTCGAGCAGGCGCTCGAGTTCTGCCGCGAGGACGAGTGCGTCGAGGTGACACCCGCGACGGTGCGCATCCGCAAGGTGCAGCTCTCCGCCGGCGACCGGCAGCGCAACCGCGGCTCGCGCGCGAAGCAGGCTCTCGAGGGCTGATGGTCAGCTGGGAGGGCAAGCTCCTCGTCGCCACCCCGGTGCTGACCGAGGGCAGCTTCTCCCGCACGGTGGTCCAGCTGCTGCAGCACACCGCCGAGGACGGTGCCCTCGGGCTGGTCCTCAACGCCCCCTCGGGGACGCCGCTCGGCGAGGTGCTGCCGGGCTGGGCCCTGCTCGCCCCCGACCCGGTGGTCGTCTTCGAGGGCGGGCCGATGCAGCAGACCGCGGCGATCTGCCTCGGCCGCCTCACCTCGGCGGCGCCCGAGGACCCGTCGTACGTCCTGGTGCCCGGGGCACCGTGGCTGGGCACGCTGGACCTCGACCTCGACGCGGCGGACGCCGTCGAACAGGTGCGGGTCTTCGCGGGCTACGCCGGTTGGTCGCCCGGCCAGCTCGAGGACGAGGTCTCCGAGGGCGCCTGGTGGGTCCTCGACGCGCTGCCGGGGGACGCCTTCAGCAGCGAGCCGCAGCTGCTGTGGCGGCAGGTGCTGCGCCGCCAGGACCTGCCGCTCGCGCTGGCCGCGAGCTACCCGCCGGACCCCAGCCTCAACTGAGGTCCCAGAGCCGCCCGAACGCGGCCGACGCCTCCTCGACCGCCCGCCGGATGGCCGCCGCGTCCGCCATCAGGTCGCCGGCGCCGCCGCCGCGCAGCCGGCTCTCCACCTGCTCGCACAGCGCCGCCAGCGGCCCCGCGCCGAGGGACGCGCTGCCCGACTTCAGGGTGTGGGCCACCCGGACCACGCCGTCGCTGTCCCCGGCCCGGGCGGCCGCGTCCAGGTCGGTCAGCCGGGCGGCCGCCTCGTCCCGCCAGGTCTGGATGAGGTTGACCCGGAAGGCCTCGCCGCGCTCCCCGAGCCGCGCGGTGAGGGCGTCGAGGACGGCCGGGTCGACCGCCGCGGTGGCCCCGGGCGCGGGCACGCTCCCTCCCGCCCGGACCAGGGCGGCGGCCAGCTGCTCCGAGCGCACCGGCTTGGCCAGGTAGTCGTCCATCCCCGCAGCGAAGCAGGCTTCCCGGTCCTCCACCAGGGCGTTGGCAGTCATCGCGACGATCCGCGGCTGCCGCTCCGGGGGCAGCTCGGCGCGGATCCGCCGGGTCGCCTCCAGGCCGTCCAGGACCGGCATGTGCACGTCCATGAGCACCACGTCGAACGGCTCGGCCAGCAGGGCCGCGACCGCCTCCTCGCCGGTGCTGACCACCCGCGGGTCCTGCCCCAGCCGCTGCAGCAGCAGCGAGGCGACCTTCTGGTTGACGACGTTGTCCTCGGCCAGCAGCACCCGCAGCGGCCCGACCGCGGCGACCCGCGCGGTGCGCTCCTGACGCTCGGACCGGGCGCCCAGCGCGCGGGCCAGGGTGTCGCGCAGCGCCTGCGCCTTGACCGGCTTGGTCAGGTGCACCAGCTCGAGGGGGGCGGCCCCGTCCGGGCGCTGCCCGAGCGAGGTCAGCAGCACCAGCGGCACGGCCTCCCAGCCCGGCAGCAGGCGCAGGCCGGTGGCCAGGCCGACGCCGTCCAGGTGCGGCATGTGCATGTCGAGCAGCACCAGGTCGTACGGCGGCTGCGCCGCGGTCGCCAGGAGCAGCGCGGCCCGCGGGTCGCCCTCGTCGTCCACCCGCATCCCCCAGCCCTCCAGCTGGCTGCGCAGGATCCGGCGGTTGGTGTGGTTGTCGTCGACCACGAGCACCGAGCGGCCGGGCAGCTCCGCAGGCGCCACCCGGAGCTGGTCCTCGGTCTCGCGGCCGTGCGGCAGCGGGACGGTCAGGGTGAAGGTGGAGCCCTCGCCCGGGACCGACGTCACCTCGAGCCGGCCGTGCATCGCCTCCGCCAGCCGGGTGCTGATGGCCAGCCCCAGCCCGGTGCCGCCGTAGGTCCGGGTGGTGCTGGCGTCGACCTGGCTGAAGGACTCGAACAGCCGGTCCATCCGGTCGTGCGGGATGCCGATGCCGGTGTCGTGCACGGCGAACGCCACCCGCGCCGCGGTGCCGAGGTCCTCCACCCGCCGGACCGTGACCAGCACCTCGCCGGCGGAGGTGAACTTCACGGCGTTGCTGAGCAGGTTGACGAGCACCTGCCGCAGCCGGGTGACGTCGCCCTCGACGACGGCCGGCACGTCGCCGTCGAGCTGGCAGTTGAGGTCGATGGCCTTGGCGGCCGCCTGGGCGGCCACCAGGTCCAGCGAGCTCTCGACGCAGTCGCGCAGCGAGAACGGCTGCCGCTCCAGCTCCAGCGTGCCGGACTCGATCTTCGAGAAGTCCAGGATGTCGTTGATGATGACGAGCAGCGCGTCGCCGCTGTTGCGGACCGTCTCGGCGTAGTCGCGCTGCTCCGGGGTCAGCGAGCTGTCGAGCAGCAGGCCGGTCATGCCGATGACGGCGTTCATCGGGGTGCGGATCTCGTGCGACATGGTCGCCAGGAACGCCGACTTGGTGGCGGTCGCGGCCTCGGCCTCGCGGCGGGCGGTGACGAGCTGGGCCTCGCGCTCGCGTCCCACGGCCTGCTCCCGGCTGAGGGCGTCGGCCATGGCGTTGAGGCCGACCGCGATGCTCACCAGCTCCTCCGGGCCCTCCTGCCGGGCGCGGGCGTCGAGGCGCCCGTCGCGCAGCTGCCCGATCGTGGTCAGCAGCCGCTCGACGGGCGTGACGACGATGCCGCGCAGCCGCCGGGTCTGGCGCCGGACGAACACCATCGCCAGGGCGAAGAACACCGCCTGGAACACCAGGCTCGCCTCGAGGATCCGGTCCTCGCGGGTGCGGGCCTGCACCCGCAGGCTGTCGCCGTACGCCTCGGCGCGGGCCTCGGCGGCGCGGTAGGAGTCGAACAGGCGCTCGCCGGTGGCCACGAAGGCGACCTCCATCGCGGACACCGGCGTCCTGGCGACGGTCCGGCCGGTCGCGACGGCCCGCTCGGCCCAGCGCTCCCTCCAGCGGCGCTGGGTGCGCTCGAGCTCGTCCAGCCGGCGCAGCTGCTCGGGGGAGTCGTGGAAGGCCTGGCGGGCGCGCAGGTTGTGCCCCTGCACCTCGGTCCGGCCCTCGCGGTAGGGGCGCAGGAAGGCGTCCTGGCCGGTGAGCATGAAGGCCCGCAGGCCGTTCTCCTGGTCGACCATGTCCAGGTGGCCCCGCCGGACCTCCCTGCTGCCGTCCGTGTAACGGCTCGTGGTGGGCGCCACCACGGCGTAGAGGAACCCGAAGACCACCGCGTTCAGCACGATGACGACGGCGATGGCCCAGAACACCGCCCGGGTGAGCCGACCGACCTGCCGCGTCAAACTCACGGCCACACCCTCCCACGTAGGCTGCGCCGCATGCCGCAAGACGCGACCCTGCCCGCCCCGGACCCCAGCGACGTGGGGGCGGAGGAGGCGGTGCTGGCCGCCGCCGAGACCGCCGTCGAGGGGGCGGCCCAGGAGGTCGCGATGACCCCGCTCGACCACCCCCGCCGGCTGCTGCTCGTGCACGCGCACCCGGACGACGAGACCATCGGCACCGGCGCCACCATGGCCAAGTACGCCGCCGAGCACGCGCTCGTCACGCTCGTGACCTGCACGCTGGGCGAGGAGGGCGAGATCCTCGTCCCGACCCTCGGCCACCTCGGCAGCGACCAGCAGGACGGCCTCGGCCAGCACCGGATCGGGGAGCTGGCGGCCGCCTGCGAGGCCCTCGGGGTGCGCGACCACCGGTTCCTCGGCGGTCCCGGCCGCTGGCGCGACAGCGGCATGATGGGCACCCCGCAGAACGACCGGCCGGACGTGTTCTGGCAGGCCGACCTCGACGAGGCGACCCGGGCCCTGGTCGCGATCGTCCGGGAGGTCCGGCCGCAGGTCGTCGTCACCTACGACGAGAACGGCGGCTACGGCCACCCGGACCACATCCAGGCGCACCGGGTCGCGGTCGCGGCCTTCGACCGGGCCGCGGACCCCGGCTACGCACCCGGGACGGGCGAGCCCTGGCAGGCCTCCCGGCTGTACTACACCGCCTTCCCCAAGAGCGTCCTGCAGGCCGGCATCGACCACCTGAAGGCGACCGGCGCGACCAACTTCTTCGGCGTCGAGTCGGCCGAGGACCTGCCGTTCGGCAACCCGGACGACGAGGTGACCACCGAGATCGACGCCCGCGACCACCTGGACGCCAAGGTGGCCGCGATGCGGGCGCACGCCACCCAGATCGCGGTCGACGGGCCGTTCTTCGCGCTGTCGGACAACGTCGGGCAAAAGGCGATGGGCCGGGAGTACTACGTCCTCGCCCGCGGCGACCGGCACCCGGATGGCGCACGGGAAACTGACCTGTTCGGTGGCGCTGCGTAGTGCCTTGATAGGCCAACAGGGTGATGTTGCCCGCCTGACCTAGTCACGCAGCGTCACCCCGGCAAGAGTTCGGAGCTACGACGGGCGGGGTGCTCACCCCGTCCGCCCGTTCCGAGGGGGAGCCCGTGACCGACCAGCAGCTGTCCACATCCGCCGTCCACCAGCTCCTCGGGACCGGGGACGGCTCGCTGCTCCGGATGCGGGACGCCGACGTCGGCCGCAGCCGCGAGCGGGCCCGGCTGCGCCGGTTCGTGCGGCTCACGGTGCTGGTGTGGACGGTCGTGGGGCTGCTGCTGTGGCGCGGCGTGCTCAAGGACCCGAGCTCCTCCTGGCTGCCGCTGCCGCACATCGACCCGTTCCTGCTCACCATCATGATCTTCTTCGGGCTGCTCATCGGGCTGGCGTTCGGCCAGCAGCTGCTCACCGGCCGGTCACCGCACGTGGTCTACCGGGCCGACCAGATCACCACCCGGATGGACGACGTGGTGGGCATCGACGGCGTCAAGGACGAGGCGATCCGGTCGCTCAACCTCTTCCTGGCGCACCGGACCTTCTCGCAGAGCATGGGCGGTACGCCGCGCCGCGGGTTGCTGTTCGAGGGCCCGCCGGGCACCGGCAAGACCCACCTCGCCCGGGCCATGGCCGCCGAGGCCGGCGTGCCGTTCCTGTTCGTCTCCGGCACCTCGTTCCAGACCGTCTGGCAGGGTCAGAGCTCGAAGAAGATCCGCAACTACTTCAAGGCGCTGCGCAAGGCGGCCCGCAAGGAGGGCGGCGCGATCGGCTTCATCGAGGAGATCGACGTCGTCGCCCAGGCCCGCGCCGGGGTGTCGACCGGGATGTCGCCGCTGGCCTCCTCGAACGCGGTCGCCGGCTGCTCCGGCACCACCTGCCTGCCGGCCACCTTCGCCGCGCCGGCCGGCGGCGCCGGCGGCCTGGTCACCAACGGCTTCACGGCCGGCGGGGACACCTCGTCGATCATCAACGAGCTGCTGGTCCAGATGCAGTCCTTCGACGCCCTCACCGGCTGGCAGCGCCTGGGCGGCGCGCTGGTGGACCGCGTCAACCTGCTGCTGCCGGTCGACCGCCAGCTGCGCCGGCCGAGCGCCGGGCACGCCAACGTGCTCATCATCGCCGCCACCAACCGCGCGGACTCCCTGGACCCGGCGTTGCTGCGCCCGGGCCGCTTCGACCGGCGCATCACCTTCGAGCTGCCGGTGAAGTCGAGCCGGCGCCAGATCCTGGACTACTACCTCGCCCGCAAGGCCCACAGCGCCGAGCTGGACAGCGAGGACCGCCGCGACGCCCTCGCCGCGACCACGATCGGCTACTCGCCGGTGATGATCGAGAACCTGCTGGACGAGGCGCTGGTCTGCGCCATCAAGCGCGGCGAGCAGCAGATGACCCCGGCCGACGTCCAGCACGCCCGGCTGACCATCGGGGTCGGTCTCGGGCACCCGGTCGAGTACACCGACCACGAGCGCCGCCTCATCGCCACCCACGAGGCCGGCCACGCCACCACCGCCTGGCTGACCGCCCCCCAGCGTCGGCTGGAGATCCTCACCATCATCAAGCGCAAGGGCGCGCTCGGGATGCTGGCCCACGGCGACCGCGAGGACGTCTACACCCGGTCCCGCTCCGAGCTCGAGGCCCTCATCCAGATCGCCATGGGCGGGCAGTGCGCCGAGGAGATCTTCTTCGGCGACGTCTCCACCGGCCCCGGCGGCGACCTGCTGTACGCCACCAACTGCGCCGCCGAGATGGTCGGCGCGCACGGCATGGAGGGCACGCTGACCTCCTACCTGGCCGTCCAGAACAGCGCGTTCGCCGACACCAACATCGTCGGGCGGGTGCTGGCCGACGACCGCGGGCGGGACGCCGTCGAGGCGCTGCTGCAGAAGCACAAGGCCTCGGTGCAGGTGCTGCTGCGCGAGCACCGCCACCTCGTCGAGGCGCTGCGCGACGCGCTGCTCGACCGCGAGGAGCTCATCGGCGACGAGATCACCGACGTCCTCGAGGCCGCGGCCGCCGCGCCCCGCACGATCGACCTGCGCGCGCCCAGCGAGCAGCCCGCGCCCTAGGCTCCGCCCCGTGCGCAGGAGCCGGGTCGCCCAGGTGGCGGCGTACGCGCTGGTGCTGGTGCTGGCGGTCGAGCTGGCCCTCTGGGGGGCGTTCCTGGTGGCCGCCCGGCCGCTGGGCACCGCCTTCCCGGTGGCCGCCGTGGTGGCCGCGGTCGGCAACGTCGGCCTCGGGGTCGCCGGGGCCCGGGTGCTGGGCCGGCGCGCCGGCGCAGCCGTCCCCGGCCTCATCTGGTTCGCCATCGCGCTGACGCTGGGGAGCCGGAAGGCCGAGGGTGACGTGGTCGTCACCGGCGGCCTGCGCGGGCTGGCGTTCCTCACCGTCGGCACGGTGGCGGCCGCCGCCGTGGTCGGGCTCAGCGGCCGGCCGCGGGCTACACCTGAGGGCCGGACCGGCCGATGAGGTTCCCGTGGAGGAGCAGCCACCGGCACCCGCCGGTCCCCAGGAGGTCGTCGTGGTCCGCCTCGGCGGCTCCCGCTACGCCCTGCCCATGCACGCCGTCGCCGAGGTCGGCCGCCCGCCGTCCCTGACCCGGGTCCCGGGCCTGCCCAGCTGGCTCGCCGGGGTCGCCAACTGGCGCGGCCGGGTGCTCGCCGTCCTCGACCTGCGGCCGTTGCTGGCGGCGCCGGCCGGCCCGTTGGACCGCCTCGGCCGCCTGGTGGTGCTGAACCGCGCCGGGGTGCCGGTCGGGCTGCTCACCGAGGGCGTCGAAGGCACCCACCTGCTCGACGAGGAGCAGGTCGAGCCGGCGCTGACGCACCTGCCCGACACCGCCGCCGACCTGCTGGCCGGTCACACCACCGACGCGGACGGTCCCTGCGGGGTCCTCGACATCGACGCGGTCTTCCGCCTCGCCGACGCCCTGCCGCGGGCGCGCCGGGCCGGCTAGGGCGCTACAGGAGGGCCGGGTGCCCGCCGATGCTCCACGCGACACCTCTGGAGGAACGACGTGGACTTCTCGATCCGGCTCGCCCGCGCAGCCGCGTGGATGACCTGGCTCTGCCTCATCGTCTCCACCGCCGCCGTCGTCGTGATGGACCAGGTGGGCGCGCCCGCCGGGGTGGTGCTGCACCCGGTCGCCTACTACCTGTGGGCGCTGTTCGGCGTCGCGGCGACCTCCTTCCTGACGGTGCTGCCGACGCTGGCGACGCGGTCGCCCTTCGTGCGCGAGAACATCAGCGCCTACCGGGCGCTGCTGCTCATCGCCGACACCGTCTGGTGCACGGCCGGAAGCTCGGTGACCGGTGGCATCCGCGGGCCGTTCTGGATCTGCTTCATCGGGGTGGTGCTGTTCGCCGCGGTGTCGATGCCCGGCTGGCAGGCGGCGCTGTTCGGCCTCGCCGCCAGCGGCGGCGTGGTGCTGTCCACGGCGCTCGCGCACACCCTGACCCAGGACTCGATCGGGACGCTGCTGCTCGTGGGCGCGATCTTCCCGATCGTCGCGTGGTTCAACTCCTCGCTGTCGGCCGCGGTCTGGGCCATGCGGTCCAAGGCCAGCGCGGAGCGCAAGGACCTGGAGGCGCGGGTCCTTGAGCTGTCCGGCGTGCTGCAGCGGGCCGCGCAGGGCGACCTGGCGGCGCAGGCCGCGCCCGCCGCCGGCGCCGGCCAGCTCGGCATGCTGTCCGACGCCTTCAACGAGACGCTGGGCAACCTGCGGACGCTGGTCGGCCAGATCCGCGGCGGCGGCGAGCAGATCGCCGCGTCGGCGGGGGAGCTGCTGGCCACGGCCGAGGAGCACGCCGCGTCGGCGACCCAGCAGAGCAGCGCGGTCACCGAGACCACCTCGACCATCGAGGAGTTGGCCGCCACGGCGGCGCAGATCGCCGAGACCTCCGAGGCGGTCGCGCGGTACGCCGCGGAGACGCTGCGGTACGCCGAGCAGGGCCGGGCCGCGGTGTCGGCCTCGGTCGAGTCGATGGACACCATCGCGGAGCGGGTCGACGGCATCGCTGCCCGGGCCTTGGGGCTGGGCGAGAAGTCGCACGAGATCGGCCGGATCCTGGACGTCATCGACGACCTGGCCGACCAGACCAACCTGCTGGCCCTGAACGCCGCGATCGAGGCGGCCCGGGCCGGGGAGCACGGCCGCGGCTTCGCGGTCGTGGCCTCCGAGGTCCGCAAGCTGGCCGAGCGCTCGCAGGAGTCGGCCGGCCAGATCCAGGCGATCGTGGGCGAGATCCAGGCCGAGACCAACGCGACCATCATCGCGTCGGAGGAGGGCGCCAAGGAGGTCCGCTCCGGCACCATGCTGGCGCGCGGGGTCGTGGACGCCCTGGAGCGCATCTCGGGCATGGTCGACGAGACCACGACGGCCGCGAAGGAGATCTCCATCGCGACCCAGCAGCAGCGCTCGGCCTCGGACCAGGTGGTCTCGGCCATGACCCAGGTGTCGGACGTGTCCCGGCAGTACGCCGTCGGGTCCCGGCAGTCGGCGGCCGCGGCGGCCCAGCTCAACGAGCTGGCGGCCGAGCTCCGCTCGTCGATCGCCCAGTTCCAGACCTGACCGCCACTACAGGCGCGGTCCCAACGCGCCGACGTGGAAAGCATGCCGGCGTGGGGTGACGATCCCGAGCTGCTCGCGACCTTCCGCGCGGAGGTCGAGGAGCGGCTTGCTTCGCTGCAGGCCGGCCTGCTGCAGCTGGAGTCGCACCAGAGCCCCCGGCAGGTCGTGACGCTGCTGTTCCGGGACGCGCACACCGTCAAGGGGTCGGCGCGGATGCTCGGCCTGGAGGGCGTGCTGCACGTCGCCCACAACATGGAGGACCTGCTCGGCGCGCTGCGCGACGGTCGGTTCCAGGTCCGCAAGGACCACGTCGACCTGCTGCTCGCCGCCTGCGACGGGATCGCCCGGGCGCTGCCCGGCGAGGACGCCCTCGACGACGTCGCCCTGGCCCCGCTGGTGGCGGCGCTGGTCGCCGCGGTCGCCGGCGCCGACCCGGTGGCGGTCCCCACCCTGGCCGCCGTCGCGGTGCCGTCGCAGCCGACCGCCGCCGAGGTGGAGCCGCCGCGCCCGGCCTCCGACTCGGTGCGGGTCGCCGCCTCCAAGGTCTACGACCTGCTCGACGCCGTCGGGGAGGCCGACCTCGGCGCCCGCCGGGTGGAGCAGACCACCGGCACGCTGCTCGGCCAGGCCGCCGAGCAGGCCCGCTGGGCGACGGTGCTGCGGCAGGCCACCCAGCGGCACGCCGCCACGCTGCCGCCGGACGTGGCCCTCGCGCTGCACCGGCTGGTCGGCGCCGGGGACGAGCTGGCCGGCACCGTCCGCGGGCTGCGCGAGCTGGTCGAAGGCCACCGCGGCGGGATGGCGCTGGTCCGGGACGGCGCGATGGGGCTGGCGATGGTGCCGGTCCGCCGGGTCTTCGCGGCCCTCCCGCGGATCGTGCGGGACGTCGCCCAGGCCACCGGCAAGGACGTCCGGCTGGCGACCTCCGGCGAGGACGTCGAGCTCGACAAGCAGGTGCTGGACGGCGTCGCCGACGCGCTCAAGCACCTGGTCATCAACGCCGTCGACCACGGCTGCGAGGCCGCGGCCGACCGGGCCGCGGTCGGCAAGCCCGCGCAGGCGGTCGTCACCGTCAGCGCCCGCAGCGTCGGCGGCACCGTCGTGATCGAGGTCGCCGACGACGGCGCCGGCGTGGACGAGGACGCCGTACGCGAGAAGGCGGTGCGGCTGGGGGTGCTCCCGGCGGACAGCCCGCTCGTCGGCAGCGCGGTGCTCTCGCTGCTGTTCATGCCCGCCTTCAGCACCTCCGAGACCGTCACCGAGACCTCCGGCCGGGGCGTCGGGCTCGACGTCGTCCGCACCGCCGTCGAGGAGCTCGGCGGCGCGGTGGAGGTGCGCTCCGAGCAGGGCGCCGGCACCGCCTTCGTGCTGACGCTGCCGGTCACCCTGGGCGTGCTGCGCTGCCTGGTCGCGCGGGTCGGCGACGAGCGGTACGCCGTGCCGGTGCCCGGCGTCGTCGAGTCGCTGTCGCTGCGGGACGCCGAGGTGCACACGCTGGCCGGTGCGTCGGTGGTGCTGCGGCACGGCGTGTCCGTGCCGCTGCTGGACCTCGGGGCCGCGCTCGGCCTGCCGCGGGGGAGCGAGGCCCCGCGGGCGGCGCTCGTGGTGCGGCACACCTCCGGCACCCAGATCGCCTGGGCCGTCGACCGGCTCGAGGGCGAGTCCGAGCTGGTCGTGAAGGACCTCGGGGCGTTCCTGGGCCGGGTGCCGTACGTGGCCGGCGCCACCATCGACGGCGACGGCAGCGTGGTGTGCCTGCTGGACCTGCGCGAGCTTGCCGACAAGGCCATCGGCGGCCTGACCCTCACCGCGCCGGCGCCGACGGCCAAGAAGGCGCCGGTCGTGACCGGCGCGAAGCGGCCACGGGTGCTGGTGGTGGAGGACTCGGTCGGGGTCCGCGAGCTGGAGCGGGTCATCCTCGAGGGCGCCGGCTACCAGGTCGAGACCGC
>JAOPVD010000037.1 GCA_025966295.1 Frankiales bacterium
GCCTCGTGGCGGCTTCCGCCTCCGGGCGTACCGTGGAGTAACAAAACGACCCGCTAGGAGAACCCGTGACGCTCGCCCCGGAACGCCAGGCGCAGACCTTCGACTCGCTCGAGCCCGCGACCGGCGAGGTCTACGCCAGCTTCCCGGTGCACGGCGCCGCCGAGGTGGCGGCCGCGGTGGCGCGCGCCCGCGCGGCCAGTGGCTGGTGGCAGGGCCTCGGGTACGCCGGCCGCAAGGACCGGCTCGACGGCTGGAAGGCGCTCATCGCCAAGCGGCTGCCGGAGCTGGGCGAGGTGGTGCACCGCGAGAACGGCAAGCCGGTCGGTGACGCCCAGCTCGAGGCCGTACTGGCCGTCGACCACATCGCCTGGGCCGCCAAGAACGCCCGCCGGGTGCTCGGCCCGCGGCGGGTCCCGAGCGGTCTCATGATGGCCAACCAGGCCGCCACCCTGGAGTACCAGGCGTTCGGCGTGGTCGGGGTCATCGGCCCGTGGAACTACCCGGTCTTCACCCCGATGGGCTCGATCGCCTACGCCCTCGCGGCCGGCAACACGGTCGTGTTCAAGCCGTCCGAGTACACCCCGGCGGTGGGGAAGTGGCTGGTGGACGTCTTCGCCGAGGTCGTCCCGGACCACGACGTCCTCCAGCTCATCACCGGCCTGGGCGAGACCGGGGCGGCGCTCTGCCGCGCCGGCGTCGACAAGATCGCGTTCACCGGCTCGGCGCGCACCGGCAAGAAGGTGATGGCGGCCTGCGCCGAGAACCTCATCCCGGTCCTCATGGAGTGCGGCGGCAAGGACTCGATGATCGTCGACGACGACGCCAACCTCGATGCCGCGGCGGACGCCGCGCTGTGGGGCGGCATGTCCAACGCCGGCCAGACCTGCATCGGCATCGAGCGGGTCTACGCCACCGAGAAGGCCTACGACGGCTTCCTGGCCAAGCTCACCGAGAAGGCCCGCAAGGTCGAGCCCGGCGTCTCCTACGGCCACATCACCATGCCGTCGCAGGTCGACATCATCCGCACCCACATCGCCGACGCCCTCGCCAGGGGCGGCACCGCGGTGACCGGCGGCGACATCGACGGCACCCTGGTGCAGCCGACCGTCCTGACCGGCGTGCCGGAGGACTCGCTCGCCGTGCAGGAGGAGACCTTCGGCCCGACCATCACGGTCACCAGGGTGAAGGACGCCGACGAGGCCATCGCGCTCACCAACGCCACGTCGTACGGGCTGGCGGGGTCGGTGTTCTCCAAGCGGCGCGGCGTCGAGATCGCCCGGCAGCTGCGGTCCGGCATGACCTCGGTGAACAGCGTGCTGGCCTTCGCCGGCGTGCCGGGGCTGCCGTTCGGCGGCTCGGGCGACTCCGGCTTCGGCCGCATCCACGGCGACGACGGCCTGCGCGAGTTCACCCGCGCCAAGGCCATCACCCGGCAGCGCTTCGCCCTGCCGCTGCCGCTGATGAGCTTCGAGCGCACCGCCAAGACCGACCGGCTGCTGGTCAAGGCGATCCGGCTGCTGCACGGGCGAGGCTGACCTGGAGCTCGCCTGGCAGGACTCGCTCTTCCCACCGGAGGGAGAGCGGCTCTCGTTCGACCGGCTTCGTCGCGACCAGCTGGACGCGACGTCGTGGGTCGACCTGGTGCCGGGCTGGGTCCCCGACCACGCCGAGCTGTTCGACGAGCTGCTGCGCGAGGCGCCGTGGCGGCAGCGGACCCGCACCATGTGGGAGAAGGACGTCCTCGAGCCGCGGATGGTGGCGGTCTACGACGGCCCGCTGCCGCCCTCGCTCGAGCAGCTGCGGGCCACCGTGTCGGCGCGGTACGACGTGGCCTTCGACTCCTGCCTGGTCAACCTCTACCGCGACGGCAACGACGCGGTGGCCTGGCACGGCGACACCGTCCGCAAGGTGCTGACCAACCCGCTCGTCGTCACCGTCTCGCTCGGGGCCTCGCGCCGCTTCCTGGTACGGCGTCGCGGTGGGGGGCCGGTCCTGAAGGAGTACGCCCCCGGGCAGGGCGACCTGATGGTCATGGGCGGTGCCATGCAGCACGCCTACGAGCACACCGTGCCGCGGCAGAAGAACGCCTCGGGCGCGCGCATGTCGATCACCATGCGGCACAGCCGGCCTGTCGGCCATCTGACAGACGCCCTTGTCGGTCCTGCGTGATGCTGCTGCTCCACCGACAGACTGGGGAGCCCCGTGAGCCTGCTCGCGCGCACGCACAGCCACGCCGCCCTGGTCGACCTGCCGTTCTTCCACGGGTGGACCAGGGACGAGCTGGCCGCGCTCGACCGGGTCGTGGAGTGGGTGGAGTTCGCCCCCGGCGAGCACCTGGTCAAGCAGGGGACCGCGGGCTATGAGCTGTTCATCCTGCTCGTCGGGGAGGTCGACGTCCTCATCGACGGCCACTGCATCACCTCGCTCGGCACGGGGGACCACGTCGGCGAGGTAGCGCTGCTCGACGGCGCGCCCCGCAACGCCAGCGTCGTGGCCCGCTCCGGTGTCCGGGCGCTGCTCGTGGGCTCCCGCGAGTTCCACGCGCTCGTCGACCAGGTGCCCTCGCTCGACCGCAAGCTGCTGCTCAGCCTGGCCCGGCGCCTGCGTCAGGCGGCGCCGACGGACTAGCCAGCTGCTCCTCGACGGCGTACCAACGCTGCGCTCGGTGCTCGTGCACCGCGAGCAGACCGAACGGCGCGGCCGAGGCGAGCGCGGCCAGGACCGCGACGGCGGGTTGCGCCAGCGCTTCGGCGACCGCCGCGACCCCGAGCAGCAGCATGCCCAGCAGCAGCTCCAGGACGTCGCCCCACGGCACCAGGTCGGGAGCCCCGTCGAGCCGGTTCATCTCAGGTCCGGGGTGGCGTGCATGTCGACGCGCCCGGCGGCCCGGGGGTGGTGCAGGTCGAAGGCCGGCCGCTCGGACCGGATCCGCGGCATCGTCACGAAGTTGTGCCGCGGCGGCGGGCTGGACGTCGCCCACTCCAGCGAGTTGCCGAAGCCCCACGGGTCGTCGCCGACGGCCCGTCGGCCGCGGCGCAGCGAGATCACCAGGTTGGCCACGAACGGCAGGATCGACAGGCCGGTGAGGAACGCGCCCAGCGACGACACCGTGTTGAGGGTCGTGAACTTGTCGCTGTCGTAGTAGTCGGCGTACCGGCGGGGCATGCCCTCCCCGCCGAGCCAGTGCTGCACCGCGAAGGTCAGGTTGAACCCGAGGAACAGCGTCCAGAAGTGGATCTTACCGAGGGTCTCGTTGAGGAACCGGCCGGTCATCTTGGGGAACCAGAAGTAGATCCCCCCGAACCCGCCCAGCAGCGCCGTCGGCACCAGCACGTAGTGCATGTGTGCCACGAGGAAGTAGGTGTCGGAGACGTGGAAGTCCAGCGGCGGGCTGGCGAGCATGACGCCGGTCAGGCCGCCGAGCAGGAAGGTGAGCAGAAAGCCGGTGCTGAACAGCATCGGGGTCTCGAAGGTCATCTGGCCGCGCCACATGGTGCCGATCCAGTTGAAGAACTTCACACCGGTCGGCACCGCGATGAGGAACGACAGGAAGCTGAAGAACGGCAGCAGCACCGCGCCGGTGGCGAACATGTGGTGCGCCCAAACGGTGGCCGACAGCGCACCGATGCCGAGGGTGGCGAACACCAGGCCCTTGTAGCCGAACAGCGGCTTGCGGCTGAACACCGGCAGGATCTCGGTGACCACCCCGAAGAACGGCAGCGCGATGATGTAGACCTCGGGGTGGCCGAAGAACCAGAACAGGTGCTGCCAGAGCAGCGGGCCGCCGTTGCCGACGTCGAAGACGTGCGCCCCGAGGTGCCGGTCGGCCTCGAGGGCGAAGAAGGCCGCGGTCAGCACCGGGAACGCGATCAGCACCAGGATGCTCGTGACCAGCATGTTCCAGGTGAAGATCGGCATCCGGAACATCGTCATGCCGGGGGCCCGCAGCGTCAGGATCGTGGTGATGAAGTTGACGGCGCCGAGGATGGTGCCGAGGCCGCTGGTGATGAGACCGATGATCCACAGGTCCGCCCCGATGTAGGGGGAGTGGATGATGTCGTTGAGCGGCGCGTAGGCGAACCAGCCGAAGTCCGCGGCGCCGGACGGCGTCAGGAAGCTGGACACGACGGTCAGCCCACCGAACAGGTACAGCCAGTAGGCGAAGGCGTTGAGGCGCGGGAAGGAGACGTCCGGCGCCCCGAGCTGCAGCGGCATGATGAAGTTCGCGAAGCCGAAGGCGATCTGCGGCGCGACCAGGAACATCATGATCGAGCCGTGCATGGTGACGGCCTGGTTGTACTGCCCGTTCGACAGGAACTGCAGGCCCGGCCGGGCCAGCTCGGCCCGCATCCCCATGGCCATCAGGCCGGCGACGCACAGGAAGCCGAACGCCGTGGACAGGTAGAGGATCCCGACCATCTTGTGGTCGGTGGTGGTGACGACCTTCACCACGCGCTGGCCGGGAGTGGGTGGCAGCCGGTGCTCGACCGGCTTGGTCGTGGTGCCGGCCGCGAGCAGGCTCACGTGACCTCCCAGGGTGAACGCCCTGTCAGTGCGCGCCCTGGGTCGGCCTAAACCACGTCGAGGCCGCCCGGCTCCGGCAGCAGATCGGCGTAGACCGGGTCGCGCTTCTCGGCCTTGGCGGTGAACGACTCGACCATGTCGGCCGGCTGGAACATGCCCGCCTGCCAGGTGGCGATCTGGTCGAGGGAGTCGTCGACGCCGTGGTCGCGGGCGAAGTTCATCGCCACCTTGGTGCCCCAGAGGGCGAGCGGCGACTTGCTGGCGATCTCACGGGCGGTCTCGAGCACGCCGGTGACCAGCGAGTCGTGGTCGGCGTACACCTCCTGCACCAGGCCCACCTCGTAGGCGCGCTGGGCGCTCATCCGGCGGCCGGTGTAGGCCAGCTCGCGGGCGACGCCCTCCGGGATCACGGTGCCGAGCCGCTGCAGCGTGCCGACGTCGGCGGTCATGCCGATGTTGATCTCCTGGATGACGAAGAACGCGTCGGCGCTGGCGTACCGCAGGTCCGCCGCCGTGACGAGGTCGACGGCGCCGCCGATGCACCCGCCCTGGACGGCGGTGAGCACCGGGACCCGGGCCTTCTCCAGCGCGGTGAACGACCACTGCAGGCGCTTGGCGGTGGAGCGCATCCGGGCCTGCCGGCGGCCGAGCTCGGCCTGCTCGTCGTGGCCGCCGGCGAACACCGACAGGTCCATGCCGGCACTGAAGTGCTTGCCGGTGCTGGAGATCACCACGACCCGGGCCGAGGCCTCGTCGCTGATGCGGGTGACGATCTCCGGCAGCTCGGCCCAGAACTCGGGCACCATCGTGTTGAGCTCGTCAGGGCGGGACAGCCGCACGTGGGCGACCTTGTCGGTGACATCGACGTCGAAGCAGCGGTAGGCCATCCCACGATCCTGCCGCACCCGTCTGTACGGTCGAGAGGTGAGTGTCCTGTCGATGTCCGCCGTCACCGTCGTCCGCGAAGGAGCGACCCTGCTGGCAGGCGTCGACTGGGAGGTCGAGGAGGGCCAGCGCTGGGTGGTGCTGGGTCCCAACGGCGCCGGCAAGTCCACCCTGCTGGCGGTGGCGTCCGCCTCGCTGTTCCCGTCGGCCGGTGCGGTGGAGCTGCTCGGCGAGCAGTTCGGCGACGCCGACCTCGGCGAGCTGCGGACCCGGGTGGGGCTGTCCTCGTCCGCGCTGAACGACCGGGTGCCGCCGCAGGAGCGGGCCGTCGACGTCGTCGTCACGGCGGCGCACGGGGTGATCGGCCGCTGGAGCGACGGCTACGACCAGGGCGACCTCGCGCGGGCGGTGGAGCTGCTGGCCCGGGTCGGGCTGCGCGCCTTCACCGAGCGGCGCTGGGGCTCGCTGTCGGAGGGCGAGCGCAAGCGCGTGCTGCTGGCCCGGGCGCTGATGACCGACCCCGAGCTGCTGCTGCTCGACGAGCCGGCCGCCGGCCTGGACCTGGGGGCCCGGGAGGCGCTGCTGCGGCTGCTGGCCCGGCTGTCGTCCTCGCCCGGCACGCCGCCGTCGGTGCTGGTGACGCACCACGTCGAGGAGATCCCGCTCGGGACCACGCACGCGCTGCTGCTCTCGCGCGGCCGGGTGGTCGCTGCCGGCCCGATCGAGACGGTCGTCACCGGGCCGCTGCTCTCCCAGGCGTTCGGCATCCCGCTGCAGGTGGCGGCGGCCGACGGCCGCTGGATGGCCCGCGCCACTCCGGGCTGAACGCCGACGGCCGCCCGCCCCGAGGGGCGAGCGGCCGGTTGCCAGGCGTGCTGGGGGTTAGGGCTCGACGACCGCGGTGGGGTTCAGGGTGGCCGTCTCGTCCACCCACTCCAGCGCCGAGGTCTTGAGCTTGTCCTCATAGGCCTTGGCGTGGTGGGCGCAGAACAGAAGGTCACCGGAGGTCAGGACCACGCGTACGCGGGCCTGCGCACCGCAGCGGTCGCAGCGGTCGGCATGGGTCAGGGTGGTGGGGGCGGTGGGGGTCACAGTGCCGGTCACGCTCATCACAACACCACACTTCCGCCCTTCGTTCCCACTCGGGGCAGGATGTGCGGCGTGTCGAAACACCGAGTTCACGGGCCGCTGGACGGACTTCTGGTCGTGGACTTCTCCCGGGTGCTGGCCGGGCCGTTCGCGACGATGATGCTCGCGGACCTCGGCGCCCGCGTGGTGAAGGTGGAGAAACCGGACACCGGGGACGACTCGCGCAGCTACGGGCCGTTCCTGTCCGACCGGTCGCTGTACTTCGCCCGGGTGAACCGCGGCAAGGAGTCGGTGGCGCTGGACCTGCGGGTCGACGCGGACCTCGCGCTGGCGCGGTCCTTGATCACCGCGGCGGACGTCCTCGTCGAGAACTTCCGGCCGGGCGTGATGGACCGGCTGGGTCTGGGCCCGGACGCCATGCTGGAGGTCAACCCGCGCCTGGTCTACTGCTCGGTCTCCGGCTTCGGGCACACCGGGCCGTGGTCGCAGCGGCCGGCCTACGACGCCGTCGTGCAGGGGATGAGCGGGATCATGGCGATCACCGGCGCTGCGGACGGGCCGCCGGTGAAGCCGGGCTCGCCGGTGGCCGACCTGTCCGCCGGCCTCTACGCCTTCGGCGGCATCTGCGCCGCCCTCCGGGGCGGCGGCGGGACGCACCTGGACATCGCGATGTACGACGCCACCGTCTCGCTGCTCGAGGGGGCGGCGCTGGCCTGGCTGGCCACCGGCATCGAGCCGGGCCGGATCGGCAACGCGCACTTCGCCATCGCGCCGTTCGACACCTTCAGCTGCGCCGACCACGACATCACGATCTGCGCGGCCAACGACCTGCTGTTCGGCGCGCTGTGCTCCGCGCTCGGGCTGCCCGGGCTGCTCACCGACCCCCGGTTCGCCACCAACGCGCGCCGGCACGCCGACCGGGAGGTCCTGAAGGCCGAGCTGGAGGGGGTGCTCCGCGGCGGCTCCGCGGATCACTGGCTGGCGGTGCTGGAAGCCGCCGGGGTGCCGTGCGGCCCGATCAGCGACATCGCCGAGGCGATGGCCTCGGAGCAGTCGAAGGCCCGCCAGATGGTCGTCGACGCCGGCGGGCTGCCGGTCCCCGGCCAGCCGCTGAAGCTGTCGGCCTGGCCGGACCCGGGCGTCCGGCCGGCGGCGCCGGCCCTCGACGAGCACGGCCCGGCGATCCGGGCCGAGTTCGCCGGCTGAGCCTCAGCCCCCGACCGCCGCCACCAACCAGCGGACTCGGCGGCGCTCCAGCTGCGCGGCCATCGTCGTCCGGCCGCTGACCAGCTCGACGAACAGCGGCCACACCGGCGGCAGGGCCCGCAGCACCGCGTGCACCGCGCCCGGGTGCCGGGTGAAGGCCGCCAGCGCCCGCCTGCCGGCCGCGACCTCCGCCCCCAGCTCGGCCTCGACCGCCTGCTCGTACGACGCCAGCCGGCCGGCCGCGGCGAGGCCCGCCAGGCGACCGGAGCGCAGCGCGAAGGAGATGCCCTCGCGGGTCCACGGCTCGAGCAGACCGGCGGCGTCGCCGGCCACCAGCACCTGGCCGCGGCGCAGCGGCGAGCCTGGGACCCGCACCTTGGTCTGGTGCCCGCCGTCGTGCACCGCCGTAGCCAGGTCGAGGCCGAGGGAGGCGACGAACGAGCGGTAGTAGGCGCTCAGCT
>JAOPVD010000071.1 GCA_025966295.1 Frankiales bacterium
CCGTACTCCGGGTTGTAGAGCGCGTGCTTCCACAGCAGCGCGGCGGCCACCGGCACGACCAGGAACGGCGTGATCATCATGGTGCGGACCGCGCCCCGGCCGCGGAAGGTGCGGTCCAGCAGCAGCGCGGTGATCATGCCCAGCAGGAGGCTGACCACCACCACCGTGGCGGTGAGCACGATGGTCGTCACCACCGCGTCGCGCATCGCGACGTCGGTGAACACCCGGCGGAAGTTCGCCAGCCCGGCGAAGCCGCGTTCGTCGGGGTAGTAGGCGTTCCAGTTCATGAACGAGATGATCAGCGTGACCACGAACGGCAGCTGGGTCACCACGATGAGGAAGACCAGGGCAGGCAGCAGCGGCGCCCGGCGGGCCCAACCCGTCGACGCACGCAGCGCTCGGCCCGGGGGCCGGACAGGCACCGCCTGCCCACGGCCGCCTGCACTGTCGACGGCAACGCTCATGCCGTCACCTCCCGACCTGTCACTTGGGCTGCCTGCTGCGGTAGCGCTCGGCCACCCCGTCGGCGAGCTGCTGGCCGCGGGCCAGCGCCGCCGCCACGCTCTTTTTTCCGGCGATCGCCGAGCTGATGTCCTGCGAGACCTGCGTCGCCAGGTCGGGGAACTCCGGGATGTCGATGAACTGGATGCCGATGGCCGGGCGGGGCTGGACCCCGGCGTTGCGCGGGTCGGCCGCCTCGATCGCCTGCCGCGTCGGCTCGGCGAACGCGGCCGCCTGCTTGAGGTAGGCCGGGTTCTTGTACGTCGACGCCCGCTTGCCGGCCGGCACCCTGGACCACCCGAGCTGGGAGCCGACGAGCTCCTCGTACCCCTTGCTCGAGGCCCATGAGATGAACTTCCAGGCGTTGCCCTTGCGGCTGCTCGCCTGCTGGATGGCCCACGACCACGCGTAGAGCCAGCCCGAGCTCGGCGTGTCCACGACCGGGGCAGGGGCGTAGCCGAGCTTGCCCTTGACCGGTGACTCAGCCGCCTCGAGCGGGCCGGCGGCGGACGTGGCGTCGTACCACATGGCCGAGTTGCCCTGCTCGAGGTTGTTGAGGCACTCGGTGAAGCCGGCCTGGGACGCCCCGATCTCGCCGTGCGCGCGCACCAGGTCGACGTAGAACTGGGTGGCCCGCTGGAACTCGGGGGAGTTGACCTGCGCCTTCCAGTCGGCGCTGAACCAGGTGCCCCCGAAGGTGTTCACGACCGTCGTCAGCGGCGCGAAGACCTGGCCCCAGCCGGGCTGGCCGCGCAGGCAGATCCCGGCCATGCCGGGCTGGGCGTTGTCGACCTTGGCGGCGATGTCGGCGACCTGCTGCCAGGTCGGCTTGACCGGCATGGTCACGCCCTTGGCCGCCAGCACGTCCTTGCGGTACATGAGGAACGAGGACTCGCCGTAGAACGGCTCCCCGTAGATCTTCCCGTCGTCGCCGGACAGCGACTGCGTCATCGGCTTGAGGATGTCCGCCTGGTCGAAGCCGGGGTCGGTGGCGAGATAGCCGTCGAGCGGAGCGATCCACTTGCTGCGGGCGTAGATCGGGATCTCGAAGTTGCTGAGCGTCGCCACGTCGTACTGGCCCGCCTGGCTGGAGAACTCCTGGCTGATCTTGTCCCGTACGTCGTTCTCGGGCAGCACCGTGAAGTTGACGCCGATGCCGGTGACCGCGGTGAAGTGCTTGGCGGTGAGCTGCTGCAGGTCGACCATCTGCGGGTTGTTGACCATCAGCACGGTGATGCTGTTGCCGCCCTTGCCGCCGCTGGAACCGCCGCCCCAGCCGGCGCAGCCGCTGCTCAGCAGCGCTGCCGCCAGGGCTGCGCCCCCGATCCGCCGGAAGATCCGTGCCGTTTCGGCCACCGTCGTCTCCTCGTGCCCGACGACCGGTCACCACACGGTCGCGTGCCTGCGCCCGACGTCGCCGGAGTGTGGGCATCGGCCGTTCGGAGGGTCAATAGATCGCGTGAGAATGGGCAGGGCAGCGCTCAGATGAGCGCGGGAGGCAGCCGTGGCGGGGATCGGCGGGCCGGCCCAGCAGGTGCTGGCCGCGTCGGTCGCGCGCCGCTACTACGTGGACGGCCTCTCCAAGATCGCGATCGCGGCGGAGTACGACCTGAGCCGCTTCCAGGTCGCGCGGCTGCTCCAGCGGGCCCGCGCGAGCGGGATGGTGCGCATCGACATCGGGTCCCGCGGGGCCCTGGACCTGGACCGGTCCAGTCAGCTGCAGGCCGCCTACCGGCTGCGGCACGCGATCGTGCTGGACGTGGACGACGGCCGGCCGGCCGTGCTGGGGCAGCAGCTCGGCGAGGCCGCCGCCGCCCTGCTCAGCGAGGTCCTCACTGCTGGTGACGTGCTGGGCCTGGCCGGGGCGCCGGCGCTGAGCGCGCTGGCCGGCGCCCTGACCCGGCTGCCGGCCCTGTCGGTGGTGCAGCTCACCGGCGTCCCGTTCCACCCCGAGTCGACGGAGAGCCCGAGTGCGGCGGTCCGGGAGGTGGCGCGGTCCTCGGGTGGCCGCGCCTACTTCTTCGCCGCCCCGCTTCTGGTGGCGGACGCGGCCGCGGCCCGGGCCCAGCGGCGGCAGCCGGAGGTCGCCCGGGCGTTCGACCGGTTCCCGGCCGTCACCGTGGCGGTCGTCGGGATCGGGCTCTTCCGGGCCGGGCAGTCGGCGCTGTACGACGCGCTCGACGAGCCGGAGCAGCGGTGGCTGAGCCGGGTCGGGGCCTGCGCCGAGGTGTCCGGCGTCCTCCTCGACGCCGACGGCCACGCAGTGCCCGAGCTGACCGACCGGGTGCTCGGCATGAGCGCGGCGCAGCTGCGGACCGTCCCGGAGGTCCTCGCGGTCACCGACGGGGCGGCGACCGCCCCGGCCGTCCGGGCGGCGCTGTCGGGAGGCCTGGTCAACGGCCTGGTGACGCACGCGGCGCTCGCGGACGCCCTGCTCGCCACCCGCTGACGCCGGCGGGTCCGGCGTGGGCCGACGGGGTAGGGGCGCGTGGTGGCGACTGAGACACCTGACCGGTTCGTGCGCGTCCGGGGGGCGCGCGAGCACAACCTCAAGGACGTCGACGTGGACGTCCCGCGCGACGCGATGGTGGCCTTCACCGGCGTCTCCGGGTCGGGCAAGTCCTCGCTGGCCTTCGGCACGCTCTACGCCGAGGCGCAGCGCCGGTACTTCGAGTCGGTGGCGCCGTACGCCCGCCGGCTGCTGCAGCAGGTGAGCGCGCCGCACGTGCAGGAGATCACCGGGCTGCCGCCGGCCGTGGCGCTGCAGCAGCGCCGCGGGGCACCCAGCTCACGCTCCACGGTGGGCACCCTGACGACGCTGTCGAACCTGCTGCGGATGC
>JAOPVD010000082.1 GCA_025966295.1 Frankiales bacterium
GCTGCGCCGCGAGGCCGAGAAAGGCCAGCGCGGTATCCATTCAGGCGGGGCCGGCGCGGCGCGTCACTAGGCTGGCGTGCATGGCTGAGTTCGTCTACGTGATGCAGAAGGTGCGCAAGGCGGTCGGGGACAAGGTGATCCTCGACGACGTCACGCTGTCCTTCATCCCCGGCGCGAAGATCGGCGTGGTCGGTCCCAACGGCGCCGGCAAGTCGACCGTGCTGAAGATGATGGCCGGCCTCGACCAGCCCTCCACCGGCGAGGCCAAGCTCAGCGCCGGCTTCAGCGTCGGCATCCTCATGCAGGAGCCGAAGCTGGACGAGTCCAAGACCGTCAAGGAGAACGTCGAGGACGGCGTCCGCGAGCTGATGGACACCATCGCGAAGTACAACGAGCTCAACGAGCAGATGGCCGAGCCGGACGCCGACTTCGAGAAGATCATGGCCGAGCAGGAGCCGCTGATCGCACTCATCGAGGCCAGGAACGGCTGGGAGGTCGACTCCCT
The DNA here is from genome assembly GCA_025966295.1 of Frankiales bacterium. Classification (GTDB taxonomy): domain Bacteria; phylum Actinomycetota; class Actinomycetes; order Mycobacteriales; family SCTD01; genus RYN-111. The sequence goes on from JAOPVD010000082.1 coordinate 506, forward strand.
CATCGAGCAGGCCATGGACGCGCTGCGCTGCCCGCCGCCGGACGAGCCGGTCACCCACCTGTCCGGCGGTGAGCGCCGCCGGGTCGCGCTGTGCAAGCTGCTGCTCGAGGCGCCCGACCTGCTGCTGCTCGACGAGCCCACCAACCACCTCGACGCCGAGTCCGTCGAGTGGCTGGAGAACCACCTGGCCCGCTACCCGGGCGCGGTGCTGGCCGTCACCCACGACCGGTACTTCCTCGACAACGTGGCCGAGTGGATCCTCGAGCTCGACCGGGGCCGGGCCTACCCGTACGAGGGCAACTACTCGACGTACCTGGAGAAGAAGCAGGAGCGGCTGGCCGTCCAGGGCAAGAAGGACGCCAAGCTCTCCAAGCGCCTCAAGGACGAGCTGGAGTGGGTCCGGCAGAACGCCAAGGGCCGGCAGACCAAGAGCAAGAGCCGCCTGGCCCGCTACGAGGAGATGGCCGCCGAGGCCGAGAAGACCAGGAAGCTCGACTTCGAGGAGATCCAGATCCCAGCCGGCCCGCGGCTGGGCTCGGTGGTCATCGAGGCCAAGGGCCTGACCAAGGGCTTCGGGGACCGCGTCCTGATCGACGACCTGTCGTTCACCATGCCGCGCGGCGGCATCATCGGGATCATCGGCCCGAACGGCGTCGGCAAGACCACGCTGTTCAAGACCATCGTCGGCCTCGAGCAGCCGGACTCCGGCGAGGTGCGGGTCGGCGAGACGGTGAAGCTGTCCTACGTCGACCAGAACCGCGACAGCCTCGACCCGACCAAGTCGGTGTGGGAGGCGGTCTCCGAGGGGCTGGACTACATCCAGGTCGGGCAGCAGGAGATGCCGTCCCGCGCCTACATCGGGGCGTTCGGCTTCAAGGGCCCGGACCAGCAGAAGCCGACCGGGGTGCTGTCCGGTGGTGAGCGCAACCGCCTCAACCTGGCGCTGACGCTCAAGGAGGGCGGCAACGTGCTGCTGCTCGACGAGCCCACCAACGACCTCGACGTCGAGACCCTCGGCTCGCTGGAGAACGCGCTGCTGGAGTTCCCCGGCTGCGCGGTCGTCATCTCCCACGACCGGTGGTTCCTGGACCGCGTCGCCACCCACATCCTGGCGTGGGAGGGCGACGAGGAGAACCCCTCGAAGTGGTACTGGTTCGAGGGCAACTTCGAGTCCTACGAGAAGAACAAGATCGACAGGATGGGTCAGGACGCCGCCCGCCCGCACCGGGTGACCTACCGCAAGCTCACACGCGACTGAGCGCCCGGCACTGGGCGTTCCGGGCCGCCGTCCTGCTGAGCCTGGTCATCCTGTTCTCGCCGCGGACCCCGTCCGCAGGCGGCGTGGTCGGCATCGACAAGGTGGTGCACGCGGCGCTGTTCGCCGTGCTCGCCGTCGCGACCCGGTGGCGCTTCGGCAGCGGGCTGGCCTGGGTGCTGCTGTACGCGGTCCTGAGCGAGGTCGCGCAACAGGCGCTGCCGATCCACCGCGACGGCAGTGTCCTGGACGCGCTGGCCGACGCCGGCGGTGCCGCCCTGGGCTGGTGGCTCGGGCGCGGCCTGGTCCCGGCCGGCCCCGCGCGGGCCAGGCGGCCCTGACCCGGCTGAGCCAGGCGGGCTACGCCGACAGGCTCCCGTGAACGGGCTCAGGCCCTAGCAGGCTGGGGCATCCCGGGCATCCCGGGCGTCACCACCCGTCACCGAATGGGGCCTGCATGTGATCACGGCGGGCTATATGGCTGGGCCTTCCGGGCGACGACTCTCACTGCGCCACCCCCGCGCAGACGTGGGGGTCACGGATCGGGGGATGCGCGTGAGCGCTGTCGGCCGCAGTACCTGTGCCGCCCGCGGTCCTCGACCGCGGCTTAGCCGTCCCAGGGAAGGAAGCTCGCCATGCTCGTCCTGACGCGACGCAAGAACCAGAGCATCGTCATCGGCGACAGCATCATCGTCACGGTCCTCGACGTGAAGGGCGACCAGATCCGACTGGGGATCACCGCCCCGCGCGACGTCCAGGTCTACCGCGAAGAGCTGCTGGCCACCCTCGGCGACGGCACCGCCGCCGCCCTGCTCGGCAAGGACGCGGTCCCGATCGCCCCGCCGGCGCCACCGCCGACGGCCTCCGTGCTGCGGCGTGTCCGCCGCGCCGCCTGACCACCACCGTTCCACCCACCGTGTCCCCGGGAGCTGCTGTGCCTGCCACCCGCCTGTCCGGCGCGGCCCGCGCGCTCGTCGAGGCGCACCTGCCGCTCGTGCGGGCGGTGCTCGCCGGCGTCACCGCGCACTACCCCCGGCACGCCGACCGGGAGGAGCTGGCCCAGGCGGCGTCGCTGGGGCTGGTCGAGGCCGCAGCCCGCTTCGACGCCACCCGCGGGGTGCCGTTCGACCGGTGGGCGGCGCTCCGGATCCGCGGCGCCATCGTCGACGCCGTACGGGCGCTGGACTTCGCCCCACGGGTGCTGCGTTCTGCGGCGCGCGAGGCCGAGGCCGCCCGGGGCGCCCTCGAGGCCAGCCTCGGCCGCACCCCCACGGTGGAGGAGGTCGCCGAGCGGCTGGGGATCTCCGCGACCGCGCTGGTCGCGATGCAGGGCAAGGTGCACCGCGCGTTCGTGCTCTCCCTGGACGCGGCCGTCGGCGGCGAGGACGGGGAGCCGGTGACGCTGGGCAGTGCCCTGATGGACGAGGTCGGGCTGCAGCCCGAGCAGGTGCTCGAGCAGCGCGAGCGGGCCGGTTACGTCCGGGACGCCTTGGCCTGCCTGCCTGAGCGGCTGCACGCGGTCGTCGTCGGGTACTTCCTCGAGGGCCACTCATCGGCGGACCTGGCGCGGTCCCTCGGCGTCACCGAGTCGCGGGTCTCGCAGCTGCGGACCGAGGCGCTCACCCTGCTCCGCACCGGCATCGAGGCGCAGTACGGCGCCCCGACCGCGGTCCCGGCCCAGCCGAGCCGGACGGCGGCGTACCGCCAGGCGGCCTTCTCGGCCGAGCTGGCCACCCGGTCCAGCTACGTCACCCGGCTGAGCGCGATCCCGGCGCAGCGCCGCGCGCCCGAGCCGGTCGGCGGCCTGCGCGCGGCGGGCTGACGGCCCCGTAGTGTGGACGGGTGCCTGACAAGACCACGGCCGACGAGACCGCCGCCGACGAGATGACCCCCGGCGCGAGGACGTCGCCGCGCCACCGACGGTCCTTCCTGCGCGAGCTGCCGTTCCTGGTGATCGTCGCCTTCGTGCTGGCGCTGCTCATCAAGCACTTCTTCGTGCAGGCCTTCTACATCCCGTCGCAGTCCATGGAGCAGACGCTCATGGTCGGCGACCGGGTGCTGGTCAACAAGCTCGCGTACGACTTCCGCAGCCCGCACCGCGGCGAGATCGTGGTGTTCAACGGCCTCGACAACTTCGACGAGGGCGTGACGATCTCGCAGCCGACCAACCCGGTGGCGAAGGTGCTGCGCACGATCAGCAACACCGTCGGGCTCGGGGCGCCGGACGAGAAGGACTACATCAAGCGCGTCGTCGGCATCGCCGGGGACCGGGTGATGTGCTGCGACACCGCCGGCAAGGTGGTGCTCACCCCCAAGGGCGGCCAGCCGGTCGCGCTCGACGAGCCGTACGTCTACGAGAACGACACCAGCGAGACCCGGTACTTCTGCGAGGCCGGTCTGGGCCAGAGCAAGTGCCAGCCGGGCGCCCTCGGGGTGCTCGTCCCGAACGGCCGGCTCTGGGTGATGGGCGACCACCGGGGCAACAGCTACGACTCGCGCGGGCACCTCGGGGACGGCAACCACGGCACGGTGCCCGAGGACAAGGTCGTCGGCAAGGCGTTCACGATCGTCTACCCGTTCGACCGGATCGGCCTGCTCCGGGTGCCCTCGACGTTCGAGCACGTGGCGCTGCCGGCAGCGCCGTACGCGCTGGGTCTGGCCGCTGCCGTGCCGTTCGCGCTGGTTCGCCGGCGGCGGCTCCGCTAGCCCGGCGGGCTCAGGGCTGGCCGGTCGGGGCGTTCAGCAGCGTCTCGGCGGCCCGGGACACGTGGTCCCAGATCGCCGCGCGGGCCTGGTCGTTGATGTCGAGGGACTCCACCGCCGCCCGCATGTGACCCAGCCAGGCGTCGCGCTCCCGCTCCCCGATCACCCACTCGGCGTGCCGCATCCGCAGCCGCGGGTGCCCGCGGTTGTCGGAGTAGGTGCTCGGGCCGCCCCAGTACTGGATGAGGAACAGCGCCAGCCGGTCGCGGGCGCCGACCAGGTCCTCCGGGTACAGCGGGCGCAGGACCGGGTCCATCGCCACGCCGTCGTAGAACCGGTCGACGAGCTGGCGGAAGACCGGCTCGCCTCCGACGACCTCGTACAGCTCCATGGGCACAAGGTTAGGCGCTCCTCGGCGCACCCCCGTGGCCAACAGGGGGTCCGTCGGGCAGGATGCCTTGCAGGGAGGACGTGTGGCCGGACCGCCAGCTTCGATGCAGGCGCTCGTGCTCAACGCGAGCTACGAGCCGCTGTGCGTCGTGCCCGGCCGCCGCGCGGTGGTGCTGCTCCTCACCGACAAGGCGGTGGCCGTCGCCGAGGGCGAGCAGGTGCTCCACAGCGCCTGCGCCCAGGTGATCGTCCCGGCGGTGGTGCGGCTGACCCGGTACGTGCGGGTGCCGTTTCGGGCCACTGTCCCGCTGACGCGCCGGGCGGTCTTCGCCCGCGACGGGCACCGGTGCGTCTACTGCGGGGCCGTGGCGACGAGCCTGGACCACGTGGTGCCCAAGAGCCGCGGCGGCCCGCACAGCTGGGACAACGTCGTGTCGGCCTGCGCCCGCTGCAACCACGTCAAGGCCGACCGCGGGATCGCGGAGCTGGGGTGGCGCCTGCGTCATGCGCCCGTCGCCCCGACGGGCGCCGCGTGGCGCATCGCCGGGGCGAAGCGGATGGATCCGCGCTGGCGACCCTTCCTCGGCGGTGACACCGGTCTCGACGAGGCCCTCTGGGGCACTCCGGCATGAGCGCCCGGGCATGAGCACTCGGGCATGAACGGAGAGCCGGCCGTGGAGGGCGCGCTGCTCACGCGGTTGCGGCCCGCCCGCCATGACGATGCCGGGCTGCTGGCGGCCTGGCGCGCCGAGCCCGGCTCGCCGTACGAGGACTGGCGCGGTCCGCCGGCGCCGGGCCTGGCCGACACCGTCCGGCTGCTGCCGCCGCTGGGCGGCGGCGACCTGGTCGTCGCCGACGCCGACGACCTGCCGATCGGGACGGTGAGCTGGCACCCGGTGCTCTACGGCCCCAACCTGGGCTCGCAGGCGATGGACATCGGCATCTCGCTGCGGCCGTTCGCGCAGGGTCGCGGGCACGGCTCGCGGGCCCAGCGGATGCTGGTCCGGTTCCTGTTCACCACCACCGCGGTGCACCGGGTCCAGGCCTGCACCGACGTGCGCAACATCGCCGAGCAGAAGGCCCTCCAGCGGGCCGGCTTCCGGCAGGAGGGGGTGCTGCGGGGTGCCCAGTGGCGGCAGGGCGGCTGGCACGACCTGATCTCCTACGCCCGCCTGCGTGAGGACGACTGAGCTGGGGCAGGCTTCGCGCGTGACCCTGCACGAACTGGCCGCCCACCACGGCGTCGCGACGTCGTACGACGACTGGACCGGCCGCAGCGTCGAGGTCTCGCCGGAGGCCGTCCGCGCGGCCCTGGCTGCCCTCGACGTCGACGCCGGCACCGACGAGGCGGTGGCCGCGGCCCTGGCGGCGGCGCACGAGCTGCCGTGGACGCGGCCCGCGCCACCGGTGCTGGTCGTGCGGCACGGTGAGCCGGCCGTGCTGGACACCGTCGACGGCCTCAGTGCCAGCGTCCTCCTCGAGGACGGGCGGCGGCTCGAGGCCGGGCCGCCCACCGACGACGAGCGCCACGGCGACCGGGTACGGCGCAGGTTCCTGCTGCCCGAGCTGCCGCTGGGCTACCACGAGGCGCAGGTGCGGGCCGCCGGCACGACGGCGACCACCGCCGTCATCGTGGTGCCGGAGCGGGCGCCGGTGCCGGAGGGCCGGCACTGGGGCTGGCAGGTCCAGCTCTACGCGCTGCGGTCGCAGGGCTCGTGGGGGATCGGCGACTACGCCGACCTGCGGACCGTGCTGACGGCGTCGGCGGCGGACGGCGCGGGCGCGCTGCTCGTGAACCCGCTGCACGCCGAGACGCCGGTGCGGCCGGTGCAGAACTCGCCGTACTCGCCGTCGTCGCGGCTGTTCCGGGCGGCGCTCTACCTGCGGGTCGAGCAGGTGCCGGAGTACGCCGCCGCGGCCCCGGAGCTGCGGGCCGCGGTCGACGCCCTGAAGCCGGCGGCGGACCCGGAGCGGATCGACCGGGACACCGCGTGGGCAGCCAAGCTGGCCGCCCTGGAGCTGCTCTGGCCGCAGCACCGGGTCGGCGCGCTGGCGGACTTCCGCGGCGGCCAGCCGCTCGAGCGGTTCGCGCTGTTCTGCGCGCTCGCCGAGCTGCACGGCCCGGACTGGCGGGCCTGGCCGGCCGAGCTGCAGACCCCGACGGCCGCGGCGCTGGTGGCGCACGAGCAGCGGGTCGCCTTCTGGTGCTGGGTACAGCTGCTGGTCGACGAGCAGCTGGCCGGTCTGGGGGAGGGACTGGCGGTCGGCGTGCTGCACGACCTCGCGGTCGGGGTGGACGCCGGCGGCGCCGACGCCTGGGCGCTGCAGGACGTCCTCGCGCAGGGCACGACGATCGGCGCCCCGCCGGACTCGTTCAACCAGAAGGGCCAGGACTGGGGGCTGCCGCCGTGGCGGCCGGACCGGCTGCGGGACCAGGGCTACCTGCCGTTCCGGCAGATGGTGCAGGCCGTGCTGCGGCACGCCGGCGGGATCCGGATCGACCACGTCATGGGGCTGTCCCGGCTGTGGTGGGTGCCGGCCGGCGCCGGCGCGTCCGAGGGCACCTACGTCTCCTACGACGCCGAGGCCATGCTCGGCATCCTGGCGCTGGAGGCCACCAGGGCCGGCGCGGTGGTGATCGGCGAGGACCTCGGCACGGTGGAGACCTCGGTCCGCCGCCTGCTGGACCGCACCGCCGTCCTCGGCAGCGCGGTGCTCTGGTTCGAGACCAGCGAGGACGGCTGGTACCTGCCGCCGACCACCTGGCGGCGGGACGCCCTGGCCTCGGTGACCACCCACGACCTGCCGACGGCGGCCGGCTGGCTGGCCGAGGAGCACGTCCGGGTCCGGTACGAGCTCGGCCAGCTCGGGCACTCCCTGGCCGAGGAGCAGGCCCGGGCCCGCACCGAGCGCGAGATGCTGCTCGCGATGCTGCGCCACGAGGGCCTGCTGGGCGACGACGGGGACGTCGTCCTGGCCCTGCACCGGGCGCTGGTGGCGTCCCCGAGCCGGCTCGTCCTGGCCGTCTACGGCGACGCCGTCGGCGACCTGCGACAGCCCAACCTGCCCGGCACCGTGGACGAGTACCCCAACTGGCGGCTGCCGGTGGCGGACGGCGACGGCACCCCGCTGGGGCTGGAGGAGCTGCTCGCGCACCCCGGCGTGCGCAAGCTCACCGCCCTGCTCCGACAGGTGCGCTGAGGGGGTTCGGTACCGTGTTCCGCGATCGCCTTCTTGGCACCCCGCACGACAGACGAGGGAGACCGTGAGCCGCGCTGTGACTCGCGTCGCGACCGCCGGACTGACCGGCCTGGCGACGGTCCTGCTGACCGCTGCCCCGGCGCTGGCCGACAACCCGATCGGCCGTCAGGAGGGTGAGGACCCGGGCAAGGGGATGGGCACCGGCCTGACGCTGCTGGTCTACGTCGGCGCGCCGCTCGTGCTGCTGCTGGTCATCGCCGCCGCCGTGTGGCTGCCGGGTGCGGTCAAGGCCAACCGCTACCGCCCCAACCGGGGCTGGAACGCCGCGCCGGTGTGGTTCGCCGGCCCGCCGGACCCAGTCGCGGCCGTGCACAAGGCCGAGCTCGGCGACGTCGTGAGGGGTGGGGCAAGTGGCAGCTGGTAGCGCGCACGACGAGGGCCTGTCGGTCAGCCAGCAGGAGCGCATCGAGCACACCGTGTCGCTGTGCCGGTCGCAGAACGGCCTGGACCTCTCGGTGCTGGTCGGCGACCTGCAGGTGAGCGACCCGGCCGAGTTCCGGACCGGTGCCGAGACGCTGCACGCCGCCCTCGGGGCCGAGCGCAGCCACAGCGCCGTGCTCGTCGTGGTGGCCCCCGGCCAGCGGCGGGTCGAGGTCGTCACCGGGCCGGCCGCGCGCCGCCGGGTGCCGGACCGGGTGGCGGCCCTCGCGGTGCTGTCGATGGAGAGCGCCTTCGCCGGCGGCGACCTGGCCGGCGGCATCATCGACGGCGTCCGCCAGATGGCCGACGCCGCCGGCCGACGGGCCGCCCTCGCCGCCCCCGAAGCGGCCCACGGCACCGCCGTCGCCACCGCCCACTGACGCAGTCCCTAACCGCTGCCCCCGCCGCAGTCCCTGCCGCAATCCCTGCCGCCCGCTGCCGCTGAACCCACCCTCTCGGTGATCCACGGAACCAGCGC
>JAOPVD010000132.1 GCA_025966295.1 Frankiales bacterium
GAACAGCCCCGGCGCCGGTCGCCGGCGCAGCAGCTGCACGCCGACCGCCAGCGCGGTCAGCCGGGTGGCGGACAGCAGCGGCGTGACACCGGTGGGCAGGTGCAGGCCGGCGGGCAGCAGCACCACCACCGCGGCCAGCAGCAGCAGTCCCCCGGCCGGGCGCCATCGCAGGCCGGCCGCCACGCAGCCGAGGACGACCACGGCCTGCAGGACGGTGTGCACCGGCTAGGGGCGCGGGCGGGCCGCGACGAGCAGGACGCTCCCCAAGGCGACGAGACCGGCCAGCGCGGCCAGGCCGAAGGTGCGGGAGCGGCTCGGACCGAGCTTCAGCGCCGGGCCCGCCTTCTCCACCGACTGCACCACCAGGCGCTGCGCCGCCGGGATGCCGGCGGTGACCTGCTCGCGGCGGATGTAGTCGAGGACCGACGCGGACAGCGCGTCGGAGCAGCGCCGGGCCGCCGCCGCGTCCCGCTCCGTGCAGGACAGCCGCAGCAGCAGGTCGGTGAGCAGCGCGGTGGCCGTCAGCCGGCCGCGGACGTCCGCGGCCGGCACCTTGAGCCGCTCGGCGGTGGGGGTGGCGATGGTGTCGGTCCCGACCAGGCCGGCGTACTTGTAGCGGATCCGGCTGAGCTTCTCGAGCACCCCGCTGTCGCGGGCGGCCGCGACGTCCTTGGGCGCGTCGATGGCCACGATCGAGGTGCTGGTCCAGGTCGTGGGCCCGGAGTGCGCGACGACCCCGGCCGCGCCCGCCACGACCACCGCGACCAACACGGCGACGAGCACCGCGAGCGGGCCGGGGCGGCGGAGGGGGGCGGCTCTCACCGGCCTACTCCACCACGCCAGGACAGCGCTTCGGCTGCAGCACCGGCCGTACGCGCCGTGTCGCACAGCGCGTGGAAGGCCACCGAGCGCGACCCCAGCCCCTCCGCGCGCCGCTGCCGCAGCTGCCCCGCCCACCAGGCCGCGGCAACCCGCGCCCCGCGGGCGGCGCGCCGCTCGAGCGTGGCCCGGTCCACCCGCCAGTCCGAGCGGCCCTGCAGGTAGGCCCGGCGCAGCACCCAGCCGGGCCGGGTGCGCTCGGCGGGGAGCTCGTGCACGACCACCGACGACGGCACCCAGACCGCGCGCGCCCCGGCGCGGCGCAGGTCCCGAACCAACTGCACGTCGTCCCCGACCAGCTGGGAGCCGCCCTTCGGGCCGAGGTCGGTGTCGAAGCCCCCGATCGCGCGCAGCAGGTCGGTGCGGACGAGCAGCGAGGCGGTCAGCAGCGTGCCGGTCCGGTCCAGCGGCGCCTCCTCCGGGCCGAGGTCCAGCGCCGTGAGGTAGCCCTCCAGCCCGGCGGCGAGCCAGCGCGGCCGGGGCACCGACGGGTCGAGCACGACCCGGCCGCCGGCGAGGTCGGCCCGCCCGGCCAGCACCGGCGCGGCGAGCGCCCGCAGCCAGCCGGGGTCGGGCACGACGTCGTCGTCGAGCATCGCCAGCAGGGGGGTGTCGGTCTCCGCGATCCCGCGGTTGCGCGCCGCCGCCGCCCCCGGGGTCGGCTCGTGCACCAGCCGGGCCCCCGGCGGCAGCTCGGGGGCCGGGTGCGGCGCCGGGTCGTTGTCGACCACCACCAGCCGGTACGGCGGCGGGTCGACCTGCGCCGCCAGGCCGGCCAGTGCCCTGGCGAGCGACGCGGGCCGGCGGTAGGTCGGCAGCACGACCGTGACCTCCACCGCGCTCTAACCTCCTCGCGTGCCCGTTGTCAGCGTCGTGATCCCGGTGCTCGACGATGCCATCCGCCTGCAGGCCTGCCTCGACGCCTTGGCGTCCCAGCAGGACGCCCCGGCGTTCGAGGTGGTGGTGGTCGACAACGGCTCGAGCGATGCCAGTGTGGCGGTCGCACGGGCCCACCGGTCGGCGCCGCGCCTCGTCGAAGAACCGCGGCTGGGCTCCTACGCCGCCCGCAACGCCGGCGCCGCCGTCGCCGAGGGCGCGCGGCTCGCCTTCACCGACGCCGACTGCGTGCCGGCGCCGGACTGGGTCGCCCGCGGGGCCGCGGCTCTGGTGGACCACCCGGTGGTCGGCGGGGACGTGCGGCCGGCCACCTCCTCCCACCCCACGGTGTGGGAGCGGTACGACCGGGCCGTGTACCTGCGCCAGCGCGACCTGGTCGAGCAGCAGGGCTTCGCGGCCACTGCCGATTTGTGGGTGCGCCGCGAGGTGTTCGACGCGGTCGGCGGCTTCGACCCGAGCCTGCGCTCCAGCGGCGATCTGGAGTGGGGACGCCGGGCCGCCGCAGCCGGCTGGACCACCAGTTACGACCCCTCGGTCGTCGTCCTGCACGCACCGCGGACCACCGCCGGGGCGACCTGGCGGCTGCACCGGCGGCTCGGTGCCGGCTGGTCGGTACTGGCCGCCCGCGGTGAGCACCCGGGGCTGCTGCAGGACCGAGGCCTCCGGCTGCCGCTGGGCATGGTGGTCGACGCGCTGGCGACGGACGGACCGCCGCTGCGCCGGCGGCAGGTCGCGCACGTGCACGCCCTGGCCATGAGCGCCCGCTGGGTCGGGCGGCTGGGCGCTACTTGCCGTTCCGGCTGAAGTGCTGCCAGTCCTTGGCGTTCTTGAAGTAGCCGCCCCAGCCCCAGCCCTCGGCCTTGAACGCCTCCACCACCCCGCGCGTCACCATCCCCTTGCGGGCCGGTGAGCGCTTCGCGTAGGGCTTGCCGGCCGGCGGCTCGACCTTGCCGCTGGGGAAGACGTACGGGTTCTCGACCGGGCTGATGTCCACCGCCCGGCCGTAGGCGTGCATGCTCCAGCTGCTGGTGCCCGAGACCTTGCGGCAGTTGAACGCCGAGGTGTTGTCGGCGGCCATCGACCGGTCGTCGCTGCCCCCGAAGTCGTCCACCAGGCGCATCCGGCGCAGCGGGAAGTGCTGGGCGTAGAGCTTGCCGAACGCCCGCGCGACATTGCGGGCGACGTCGGCGTGCACCACCATCTCGCCGGTCTGCGGCTTCCCGGCGAAGTCGACGTACGTCATGGTCAGGTAGCGCAGGTCCCGCAGCGGCACCGGGCAGCCCGCGCGGTACGACGTGTGCATCCGCTTGGCGGTCGCCGCGTCGATCGGCTTCGCCGTCCAGCGGTACGGCGTGGCGGCCTGCGCCGGGGCCGCCGGGAGCAGCACGGCGAGCAGCAAAAGGAGCGGGAGCAGCCGGCGCAGCATCTGGCGAGCGTCCCACAATCGCGCTGTTTAGGGCACGATGTGCCGACGCACCCAGCCGTTCGGAGCCCCGCCATGACCCGCCCGCTCTCCCGTGCCCTGCTGGCCGCGCTCACGGGGACGCTGGTGCTGGCCGCCGGACCCGCCTTCGCCGGCGCGCCCGCGGGGGCGACCGGACATGACATCTCCTACCCGCAGTGCGGCGCCGCCTTCCCGGTCCCCGGCGCGTTCGGCATCGTCGGCGTCAACAACGGGCGGGTCTACTCGGCCAACCCGTGCCTGGCCGAGCAGGCGGTCTGGGCCGCGAGCACCGGGAACCCGGCGCTGTACGTCAACACCGCCAACCCGGGGCCCGTCAGCGACTACTGGCCCGCCCCCGGTTCGAAGCAGCCGGTCCCCTGCCGCGACACCACCGTCGAGACCGACATGGGCTGCGCCTACGACTACGGCTGGAACGCCGCGATCGACGCGCTCATCACGGCGGACCAGGCCGTACAGGCCTTCAAGCCGCGCTCGGTCACGTGGTGGCTGGACGTCGAATCGGCCAACAGCTGGACGGACGTCCCCAAGGCCAATGTGGCTGCCTTGCAAGGCTTCGCGGACCGGTTGCGGGTCGGCGGTGTCCCCTCGGTGGGCATCTACTCCGTGCCCTCGGCGTGGGACGCCATCACCGGCGGCTTCACCAAGAGCAACGCCGCCAGCTACCGCAGCGCCTGGGCGAGCGCCTTCTCCCCGCAGTACCCGATAGAGCTCTCGCCGGTCTGGCGGGCCGGCGTGGGCAATGTCGACGACGCCAACGCGGCCTGCAGCGTCGCCTCCTTCACCGGCGGCCCGCTGCTGCTGCAGCAGCACTTCGACGACACCTCCGGCACCCGCTACGACGGCGACGTGCAGTGCGCCGCCGAGTCGACGGACGGGACCGCCCCCAAGCCGGTCACGACCGCCCCGGGGGCCGTCACGCTCTCCTCCACGGTCGGGGTCCGCTGGTCCTCCGACGGCGGCGCGTCCTCCTACGACGTGCGGTACCGCCGGGCGGCGCCGACGCAGGGCTTCGGCAACCAGGCCTATCCCAGCGGCTGGCAGGTCACCACGGCGCACGCGGCGACCATCGGGGGTGCGCCCGGCGGCTACACCTACTGCTTCTCCACCCGCGCCCGGGACGCCCGCCCGAACCTGTCGACCTGGTCTGCCGAGCGGTGCACCGCCGTAGCGCTGGACGACCGGGCGCTGTCGGCCAGCAGCGGCTGGGCCCGGGCCGCCTCGAGCGCCTACTACGCCAGCACCTACACGGCCACGACCCGCCTCGGCGCGACGCTGACGAAGTCCGGCCTGCAGACCTCCCGGCTGGCGGTCGTGGCGACCCGCTGCCCGAGCTGCGGGGTGATCGGCGTCTACGTCGGCGGCACGCTGCTCAAGAAGCTCGACCTGCGGTCGGCCTCGACGCTGCGCAAGCAGGTGCTGGCGCTGCCGCCGATCAGCCTCCGCACCGCGAGCGTGACGATCAAGGTGCTCAGCAGCGGCAAGACCGTGCAGATCGACGGGCTGTCGACCGCCCGCGCCTGAGCGGCCGTGCCTAGCATGGGACGTGCTGGCCCGGACGGTCACGAGGTGACGCGATGGCGGTGACGCTGCACGATCCCGGCTTCAACCACGCCAAGAAGCTCATCAAGGACGGCAAGGCGGTGCGCGACGACCGCGGCGCCTGGGACGAGCACCAGCCGAGCGCCGCGCAGGAGAACGCCTTCATCGACGAGCACGGCATGCGTGAGTTCGGCCGGTGGCACCTCGGCGTCGACGACGAGATGGCCGACGACACGAAGGGCCACTGGAAGTACCCCTACGGCGACTTCGAGGCGGTCCACCGCTGCGGCGTGCTGGCGGCCGAGTCCCGCGCCGGGCAGCGCAAGCACACCGACATCGAGCTGGCGGCGGCCCACCTGCACGGCCTGCTCGACGCGTAGCCACGACCCCGGCCGAGCGGTAACTAGGCGTCGGCGAGCCGGCCACGGTCGTGCAGGACGTAGAGCAGGACGAGCGAGGGCACGCACACCACCACGGCGACCGCGAACACCACCGCCACCGCCACCAGGGTGGCCCGCGGCGCAGCCGCCTGCGCGACCGTGAGGTGGGTGCCCAGCAGGTACGGGTACTGCGCGACGCCCCAGCCCAGCACGACGCAGACCATCGAGACCATCGCGAGCGCGGGCGCGAGGCGCCGGCCGCGGGCCCGCAGCGTCAGCAGCGCGGCGGTGCCGCTGGCGATGGCCAGCAGGACGAGGGGCAGCCCCGGCCCGAGCAGCCGCGTGAACAACCGGTGCGCGTCGGCCGCCAGCACCGCCAGCCCCGCCGCGGACAGCGCCACCACGACCGCGGTCGAGGCCCGGACCCGGCGGCGGAAGTACCGCTCGAGGGCCGGCGCGTGACGCAGCCGGGCGTCCCTGTGCAGGAACACTGCGGCCAGGTTGGCGCAGCCCGCGACGGCCAGCACGCCGGCCAGCAGCGACGTGGGGCCGAGCCAGCTGCGCAGCGCGTCACCGCCGCCCTGCGCCGGCACCCGCCCGGAGGCCAGCGCACCCACGACGGTCCCGAGGAAGAACGGCGTGATCACCGAGGAGAGCTCGAACACGGCGCTGGTGACGCGCCGCTCGTCGGTGCGCACGACCACCCTCCGGAACGCGAAGCCGGAGCCGCGCAGGACGATCCCGAACGCCCCCAGCCCCAGCGGGAGGTACAGCGTCGTCATCACCGCGGCGAAGGCCGCGGGGAAGGTCGTCCACGCCGCCACCAGGCTGAAGATCAGCCACACGTGGTTGGCCTCCCACACCGGCCCGATGGAGGTGTCGATGAACCGGCGCGGCCGCCGGCCGCGCGCCAGGCCGCCGGCGGTCAGGTCCCAGAAGCCGGCCCCGAAGTCGGCGCCGCCGAGCACCGCGTAGAGCAGCACGCCGGTGAACAGCACCGCGACGGCGAGATCGGTCACGACCGGTGGGCCTCGGCGTCGGCCGGAGGGCCCGTCGGGGCCGGCCGGGCATGCGGGCCGTACGGCACCGGCACGTCGTCCCGCGCCTTCCAGCGGCGCCGCATCTCGCGCAGCGCCAGCACGGTGCCCGTGCCGACCGCCAGGTAGATGACGAGGACCCCGGCGAAGAACAGCCAGACGTTCCCGACGGTCGTCACCGCGTCCCGGGTGCGGAGCAGCCCCACCACCGTCCACGGCTGACGCCCCACCTCGGTGACGATCCAGCCGGCCTCCAGGGCGACCACGGCCAGCACCCCGCTGCTTGCCGCCCCGCGCAGGAACCACCGGCTGGCGGGCAGGTCGCGACGCCGCCACCAGCTCAGGGCAAACCAGCCCGCCAGCGCCAGCAGCACCAACGACACCGCCACCATCACGTCGAACGACAGGTGCACCACGCTCACCAGGTGGTCGGGTGGCCGGTCGCCGGGCGGGACGGCGTCCAGCCCCTGGATCCGGGTCGACGGCGAGAAGCCGGCCAGCAGGGAGGCGAGGTCGGGCACCTGCACGCCGTACCGCACCTGGCCGTCCACCAGCACCCCGCCGAGCGTCTCCGGAACGTGTTCACCGGTGGACGACAGGGCCTCGATGGCGGCGAACTTCACCGGCTCGTGGTGGAACACCTGCCGGGTGACGAGGTCGCCGACGAAGACCTGCAGCGGGGTGACGGCGGCGGCCACCGTGAACGGCAGGAGGAAGCCGAGGCGGTGGTAGTCGTCGCGGCGGCCCCTGAGCAGCCCGACCGCGTACACCGACGCGACCACGAACCCGGCCACGACGTACGCCGCCAGCAGCATGTGCACGAACTCATACCAGAAGGCCCGGTTGAAGAAGACCGCGAGCGGCTCGACGTCGACCACCCGGCCGTCCCGCAGCGTGACGCCGCCCGGCAGGTTCATCCAGCCGTTGGCCGCCACCACCGCGGCGGTGCCGCCGGCGCCGCCGAGCACGACCGGCAGGCCGGACCAGAAGTGCGGCCAGGGGCGCAGCCGCTTCCAGCCGTAGATGTAGATCGAGATGAAGATGGCCTCGAGGAAGAAGTAGATGCCCTCGACCGCGAACGGGATGCCGTACGCCGCCCCGAAGCGGCCCATCAGGCCGGGCCAGAGCAGGCCCATCTCGAACGACAGCACCGTCCCGGACACGGCGCCCACGGCGAACAGCACCGCGGCCACCTTGGACCAGCGCTCGGCGAGCAGCAGCGCCTCCTGGTCGCCGCGCCGCAGACCCCGGTAGTTGGCGACCATCATCAGAAACGGCAGGGCCATCCCGAACGGGACCAGCACGATGTGGAAGGCGAGCGTGAACGCCATCTGCTCCCGGGCGGGCAGCAGCTGGGCGGGGTCCGCGGCGAGCAGGCCGGTCAGCTGCATGCCCGACCTCCTGGTCACAGCCCGGGCGGGAGGGGGCTGGCATGCCGTCCAGGAACGAGGGGCGGTACCGGCGGGAGCCACGCTACGCCGCCCCGAGTACCAGTACCAAAGACCCATTGCCGCACAGATCCGCCCGGGCGGAGCGTGATCAGACGCTGCCTGACCGTCTCCAGGTCACAGCACCTTAGGGATGAGGAGGACGATCTGTGACCGGACATCTGCGCAGGTGGAAGACGACGGCGGCCGCGGTGACGGCCGGCTTCCTGTTCTTCGCGCCCGCGACCGCCATGGCCGCACCCGAGACCGCCGGCGCCTTCGCACTGAAGGCAACCGGCCCGATACCGATCCCAGAGACGCCCGCGAACGTCAGCTGCACCAAGGACACCAGGCGGGAGATCAGGTCGACGGCGATCCCGATCCACATCCCGAACGTCGGTTCGGTGGACATCCTCAACGCGCGCTGCACGAGGAACTCGTCGCACGCGGACGTCGCGAGCGGTGACCTGTTCAACCACCAGCTGAAGTTCCGGCTGATCAGCGCCGACTGCACCCGGAGCGGCGCCACCTCGAAGTTCGTCGGGGAGATCAACGGGCAGACGATCGGCGACAGCGACTTCCACGACATCACCATCCCGAACCTGATTCGGGTTCGGATCAACGAGACCACCGGGCCGAACCGCGACGGGGAGACGGTGCAGACCGCCGTCCACATCACCCTGTTGCCCCAGAACGACCAGCAGGAGGACATCTACCTGGCCCAGGCCCGTTGCAAGGTCGGGAACCGTCCGGTCATCCCTGAGGCTCAGTGGGCCGTGCTGCTGCCCCTGACCGCAGTGTCGATCTTCGGCGTCGCGTTCTTCCTCATGCGCCGCCGGCAAGAGAGCTCTGGGCTCGCCCTCTGACTCTCGGAGCGGGGCGCCCGGTTCTCGGGGCGCCCCGCTCCTGCCGTGCCTGACCAGCCGAGGGGGTGAGGATGAGCGCGCAGACCGTGGTGCTGCTGGGCAGCCCGTGGCGAGGAGCAGCCGCGTGGCTGCGAGATGCGAACCGGCGCAGCTGGCTGGTTCGCATCCTCGTCGTGCTGGCGCTCGTCGTCGCGGCCTACCACTACACGTTGCTGACGCTGCTGCGGACGATGCTCTACGAGACCCCGCTGGCCTACCTGGGCCTGGTGCCGTTCATGTCGCTCGGGATGGCCCTGCTGCTGGCACCGCAACGCGTAGGCGAGCCCGCCATCCACGACCGGCAGGTCGACTACATCGTGGGGCTCCCCCTGATCGGGCTCGCCCTGGCGGTGACCACGCTGCTGCCGGCCCGGCTGTCGACGATGTTCTGGATCTGGCGGATCGACCTGCTGTCGCTGCCGGTCTTCGTGGCGGGTCTGGTCGCCACCGTCTGCGGCGTCCGGGCGCTGTGGCGGGTCCGGCTGTCGATCGGCGTCCTGCTGCTTGCCTGGCCGCTCCCCTACTCCTACCTGCTGACGCACTGGCTCGACGGCTTCACCGCCTCCACGATCGCTGCCGTGCGCAGCAGCCTGAACGTGCTGCACGTCGCGGAGGCCCTGCAGGGACCGGACGGCCTGTTCCGCGTCGTGTCCCACGGCCAGCCCTACGTCGTCAGCATCGCCTCGGCATGCAGCGGCGTCGACGGCCTGGTCGGCTTCTTGCTGGTCGCCCTGCCGCTCATGACGCTGGTTCGCGGACCGCGCTGGCGCAAAGCCCTCTGGCTGACCATCGGCCTGCTGCTGGTGTGGGCCCTCAACGTCGTCCGGATCATGCTCATCCTGCAGGCCGGCCAGAAGTGGGGCGAGCGCGTCGCCATCTCGGGCCTGCACCCCGTGGTGGGGCTGCTGCTGTTCGGCGTCGGGCTGGTGCTGCTGGTGCTGCTGATGCCGCTGCTCGGCCTGCGGATGGACCCCCGCCGGCCGGCACGTGGGCACGCGACGGCCGACCACCAGGCCGCCGCCCGGCCGTTGCGGTTCCACGGCCGGGCGGCCGCAGGGCTGGCCACCGTGCTGGTGCCGACCCTGCTGCTCGCGGCCGCCAACGCCGGCATGGCGCAGTACTCCCTCGTCGCCAGCGACCTGGGCGCGCCACGGCTGGTGAGCTTCTCGACGTCCGTGGCTCAGGTACCGGGCTTCTCGGAGCGGACCCTCGCCAACTACCCGTGGGCGGGACGGTTCTTCGGGAGCGGCTCGGACTGGACGCGCTACCTCTACCTGCCGAGCGACGCCGCGGCCGACGCCCCGCCCATCACGGTCGACGTCGTCCGGGCCGACAGCCTCGATGCGCTCACGGCCTACGGCGTCGAGGACTGCTACTCCTTCCACCACTACGACCTGCGCGGCACCACCAGCGTCGACCTCGGCGGCGGCATCACCGGCAACGCGATCTCCTACCGCGCCGAGGGAGAGGGCTGGGAGGCCCAGTACTGGATCTGGCCGGTCCGGCACGCCGGTCACACGAGCTACGAGCGCATCGTGCTGCTCATCCCGACGGGGTCCGGTGGGCTGTCCGCCGACGGTCCTCGCCCGAACTCCGACCCGCTGCGCGGTCTCGGTCTGGGCGTGTACGCCGCCGCGCGGCGCGCCCCGGCCGGCGGGATCCCGATGGACAGCCGGTCCACGCAGGCCTACCTCGCCGGCTTCGGGCGCCTGCTCGTGGATAACCGCGATGCCGTCCCGACGGCCGCTCGATGACCACGGACCAGGTGCTCGACAGCACCAGCCGGTCGAGCCTCGAGCTGCAGGCCTGGCGCCAGCGGCTGAGCGCCTGGGGGGAGGTGGCGCTGACGCGCCGGCGCCGCATCG
>JAOPVD010000141.1 GCA_025966295.1 Frankiales bacterium
ACCTCGGTGCGCTCGGCGATCAGCGCGAGCAGCTGCGCGTCGATGGCGTCGATCCGGGCGCGGCCGGCGGCGACGGTGGTCAGGGTGCTGGTCGTCATGGCTGTTCCTCCTGGGGCTGCCACGGCCCAGGAAACGGCGAACGCCCCGGGTCCGTGGACTCGGGGCGTCGGGGTGCTGAGCTGAGGTCAGGCAGCAGTCACGGCGACCGGAGTCCGGGAGCCGTAGAGAAATCGCTGCCTGCGCACGCGCCCAGGCTAGCGCGCGCGGCAGGTCCGCGGGCCGCGACGGCGAATTGCACCGGCATGCTCGTCCGCCTGGCGCTGGCCGCCGCCCTGCTCCTGCCCGCCGCGCTGCCGCTCGCCACGGCCGGCGCCGACCCGGTCGCCGACCGGGTCGCGGGCGCGGCACGAGTGGTCGAGCAGGGCGCCGCCGGCCTGGCCGCGGCCTGCCGGCGCGACACCCCGGCCGACGACGCCCAGTGCGCCGCGGTCCCGCTGAGCCCCGCGGTGAGCGAGCAGGCGGTGGCCGGCTACGAGCAGAGCGCCCTGCACCGCACCCTCGCGCTCCAGCAGGCGCTCGGCGACGACCTCCCGCTCCGCTTCGCGCCCTGGATCGGCACCCACAACTCCTTCAACGCCTCGGCGCAGGCGGCCACGCCCAGCCAGCTGGACGCCAACCAGCAGCTGGCGCTGACCGACCAGCTCCGGCTCGACGTCCGCAGCCTGGAGCTGGACGCCCACTGGTTCCCGAGCCTGGCCGCGCACGGCGCGCCGGCGCCGGTGCTCTGCCACGCCCGCGGGGCCGATGAGGGGCACGCCGGCTGCACCACCGAACGGCTGCTGGTCGACGGCCTCACCGAGGTGGCCCGCTGGCTGCGGGCGCACCCGCGCGAGGTGGTGCTGCTCTACCTGGAGGACCACCTGGAGGCGGACGACGGCTACGCCGCCGGGGCCCGGGCCGTGACCGCGGCGCTGGGTGACCTGCTCTACGCGCCGCGGGGCACGGCCTGCACGCCGCTGCCGCTCGACCTCACCCGCAGCGCGGTGCGGGCCGCCGGCAAGCAGGTCGTGGTCATGAGCAGCTGCCACAGCGGGGCCGGCTGGAACGGCGTGGTGTTCGACGACGGCGAGCGGTCCCGCAACGAGGTCGGCCCTGCCGGGTACGGCGAGGACGGCCGGTCCTGCGACCCTCGGCGCGCGCCCACGGCACCGGACGTCGGCGCCGGCGGCCAGCCCTTCGACCGCTCGCTGGTGCGGGTCTTCGAGGACAGCACCGCGCTGTCAGCCAACCTGGACGGTCCCGCCGAGGCCCTCACGCCGGCCAGGGTGGCCGCCCTGACCCGGTGCGCGGTCGACATCACCGGCTTCGACCAGCTGCTGCCCGGCGACGGCCGGCTGGCCGCCCTGGTCTGGACCTGGGCCGAGGGGCAGCCCGGCGCCGGCGGCTGCGCCGTGCAGGGCCGGTCCGGGCGGTGGAGCAGCGCGCCGTGCGGGAGCACCCGGGCGGTGGCGTGCCGGACCGCCGCCGGGGCCTGGTCGGTGGCGGAGGGGCGGTGCCGCACCGGTGCCTTCGCGGTGCCGCGGTACGGCTGGGAGGGCGTGCAGCTGGCGGCTGCGATGGCCGCCGCCGGAGTCACCGAGGTGGCGGTCGCGCTGCGGCTGCAGGGCGGCCGCTGGGTGCCGCTCGACCGGCGCTGACCGGGGGCGCTCCTCGGGGGGCAGGCCGAGGACCTGCGCCGAGCCGCCCCAGATGCACGTCCACCGCGACGACTCCCCGCCGGGGAACCGTCCGGCCGCTTGACGCGCCCGCCTCCAGACAGTAGACCAAGTAAGACAGAAAGCATCACATCTGTCTTATTGGTGCACCGGACCCTGGAGACGACCCATGCAGCACCGCGGTGGACTCCCGAACCGTATGGCGCCCGCCGGTGAGGCCGAGGACCCGTGGCGGCGCCCCCACCAGGTCGCGCCGTCGCCCGCGGAGCAGGTGCAGCACGCGGTCGCGGCGATCGCTGCGGGCCGCGTGGTTGTCGTCATCGACGACGAGGACCGGGAGAACGAGGGCGACCTCGTGGTGGCGGCCGACCTCATCACACCGGAGCAGATGGCCTTCCTGGTGCGCCACACGACCGGGATCGTCTGCGCGCCGATGACCGCCGAGCGCTGCGCACAGCTGCGGCTGCCGCAGATGGTGAACGACAGCACCGACGCCCAGGGCACCGCCTTCACCGTCACCGTGGACCACGTCGGCACGGGGACGGGGGTGTCGGCGGCGGACCGGACCCAGACGGTCCGGGCGCTGGCCGATCCGGCCACCGTGGCGCGCGAGCTGCGACGCCCGGGGCACGTGTTTCCTCTGCAGGCCCGCGACGGTGGCGTGCTGGTGCGGGCCGGGCACACCGAGGCGGCGGTCGACTTGGTCACCCTGGCCGGCCTGTCCGGCGTCGGGGTGATCGGCGAGATCACCGCCGAGGACGGCTCGATGCGCCGGGGGGAGGACCTCCAGGAGTTCGCCCGGGTGCACGACCTGCCCGTGCTCAGCATCGCCGACCTGGTGCGCTACCGGAGTGCCACCGAGCGCCTCGTCGAGCCGATCGCCACCGCGGCGATGCCGACCGAGTTCGGGTCCTTCCGGGCCATCGCCTACCGCTCGTCCCTCGACGGGACCGAGCACCTGGCCCTGGTCATGGGCGACGTCGCCGCCGCCGGCAGCAGCCCGGCCGGAGTGCTGGTCCGCGTCCACAGTGAGTGCCTGACGGGGGACATCGTCGGGTCGCTGCGGTGCGACTGCGGCGCGCAGCTCGAGCAGGCGCTGCGGGCCGTCGCCGACGAGGGCTGCGGCGTGGTGATCTACCTGCGCGGCCACGAGGGCAGGGGCATCGGGCTCGGCCACAAGATCCGCGCCTACGCCCTGCAGGAGCAGGGCCTGGACACGCTCGACGCCAACCTCGCCCAGGGGCTGCCGGTGGACTCGCGCAGCTACGGCGTCGGCGCCCAGGTCCTGGTCGACCTCGGCGTCCGCCGGATGCGCCTGATCACCAACAACCCGGCCAAGTACGGCGGCCTGGACGGCTATGGGCTGGAGGTGGTCGGCCGGGTTGCCCTCCCGACCGTCGAGACACCGCACAATGTGCGCTACCTGCGGACCAAGCGCGACCGCATGGGCCACGCCTTCGAGGTTCCCGAGCGGATGGTCACGTCGTGACCGGGCTGAACCGGTCGCGGCCCCACCGGCGCGAGCCCTTCAGGGTGCCGGCGCTGCTCTGGCTGACGGGCTCGCTCGAAGGCGTGGCGGCGCTGCTGTGCCGGCCGGCCGGCAGCCAGGTGCGGGGCCGGCTCCAGACGCCGTCACCTGCGTTGACACGCCGTCAGCGTACCCCTACGTTACCAACCGCGCAGTCGGTCGGTAACTCAACTCAGTGTGAGCACAAACCAGCCGGACGCTCGTTCGGCGGCACCCAACCAGAGGAGCAGCGATGACCGGCATCAAGCCCAAGACGCTGGCCGACTTCGACAGCGAGCTCGCCGCCGAGCACATCAAGGGGCAGTGGCTGATCGACCCGTTGCTGGAGCGGCTCGCCGGAGGCCCGAGGCCGGCCGGTCAGGCGCACATCTGGCGGTGGCGCGACATCGAGGCCCGGCTCGACGAGGCGTGCGACGTGCTGGCGGAGGGCCTCACCGCCCGCCGGAGCCTCGCGCTGATGAACCCGGCACTGCCCGGAGGCACGACCCACACGCTGACCGCCGGCATCCAGATGCTGAACCCCGGTGAGCAGGCATGGGCGCACCGGCACACGATGTCGGCGATCCGGTTCGTGATCCGCGGCGGCCCCGGCCTGTCGACCGTGGTCGACGGCGAGGCCTGCCAGATGGACGACTACGACCTGGTCCTCACGCCGAGCTGGACCTGGCACGACCACCACAACGACACGACCGGGAACCCCGTCTGGCTCGATGCGCTGGACATCGGCCTGATCATGTCGCTCAACACCGGGTTCTACGAGACGTACGGCGAGGAGCGGCAGGCGCTGCGCCCGAGCCAGGGGGAGTACCTGTCCCAGCGAGCCGGGCTGGTGCGCCCGGTCTGGGAGCAGCGCAAGGAGCGGCTCGCCCCGTTCCGGTACGCCTGGAGCGACGTCGAGCCGGTGCTGCTGAGCATGGCCGACCAGGAGGGCAGCCCGTACGACGGCGTCGTGCTCGAGTACGTGAACCCCATGACCGGCGGGCCGACCACTCCGACCCTGAGCTGCTGGGTCCAGATGCTGCGTCCGCACGAGCAGACCCAGTCGCACCGGCACACCTCGAGCTCGATCTACTTCGTCGTCCGCGGCGAGGGCACCACCCGGGTCGGCGACGAGGAGATCAGCTGGGGGCAGCACGACACCTTCGTGGTCCCCAACTGGCTCGAGCACTCGTTCCGCAACAGCTCGGCGAGCAGCGAGGCCATCCTGTTCTCCGTCAACGACATCCCGACCCTCAGGGCGCTCGGCCTCTACTACGAGCAGCCCGAAACGTCCCTGGGCACCGCGCCGTGGCCGGCGGTGCCCGCCAGGCCAGGAACGACCGGCGGCCGATGAAGGTCTACGAAGGCCTGGCTGCGGGCTTCCTGGCCGAGGGCGTCGACTGCGTCTTCGGGCTCATGGGCGATGCCAACCTCAAGTGGTGGTCGGCGATGGCGGGCGGCGGGGCGACCATGCTGTCCGCACGGCACGAGACCGCGCTGGTCGCGATGGCCGACGCCTACGCCCAAGCGACCGGCCGCGTCGGCGTCGCGGCCGTGACCTGCGGTCCGGCCCTCGTGCACGCGGCCACCCCGCTCATCGCGGCGGCCCGGGCCCGTACGCCCCTCGTCCTGTTCGCGGGGGACACGGCGAGCGCGACGCTCGGGAACCCGCAGGACATCGACCAGCGCAAGGTGGCCGACCTGTGTGAGGCCGGGTTCGTGCAGTTGCGCGGCCCGGGCACGGTCGCCGAGGACGTTCGGGCGGCCTTCTTCCGGGCCCGGACCGAGCGCCGGCCGATCGTGCTCAACGCCCCGATGGACCTGGTCGGCGCGGAGCTGTCCGGCCCGTGGTGGTACGCGCCGGCAAGCGGCCTGTGCGTCCCGCAGCGCGGCGAGCCCGACGAGCAGACCTGCGCGACGGTCGTCGACCTGATCGCGTCCGCCCGCCGACCGGTCGTCGTGGCCGGGCGGGGTGCGATGGCCTCCGGCGCGCGCGAGTCGGTGCTGGAGCTCGGCCGCCTCACCGGTGCGCTGCTGGCCACCACGATGCCGGCCAAGGGCTGGCTGGACGAGGACGAGTTCGCGGTCGGCCTGACCGGGCCGCTGGCCAGCGCCGTCGGACGTGACCTGCTCGCCGAGGCCGACCTGGTCATCGCGGTCGGTGCCAGCCTCGACCGCTACTCCACGACGGACGGGGCCGGGGCCTACCTGGGCGCGCGCGTCGTCTCCATCACCGACGCGCCGGCGCTGCAGGGCAGCTGCCGCGCGCCGGACGTGTTCCTGGTCGGCGACGCCGATACCTGCGTGCGCCGTCTCTTGACGCGGCTCGCGGCCCGCGGTGTCGCCTCCGAGGGTTTCCGCACGCCCGAGACGCGGACCCGCATCGCGAGCTCCGTCGAGGCCGAGGTGCCCGCCGTCGACGGCGCCGGAGGGCTGGACCCGCGCACCGTCATGCGCGCGCTCGAGGACGTCCTGGGCGACGACGACAGCGTGGTCGTGGGGGTGGGCCACTTCCTGTCCTTCGCCGCCATGCACCTGCGCCGCCCGTCGGGCGGCCACTTCTCGTGGACCCACTACTTCGGTGCCATCGGGTACGCGCTCCCGATCGGCATCGGCGTGGCGGTCGGCCAGCCGCACCGAAGGGTTGTCGTCATCGAGGGCGACGGGAGCCTGATGATGTCGCTTCCCGAGCTCGAGTCCGCGGTCCGCATGGGGCTCGACATCCTGGTGGTCGTCATCAACGACCAGGCGCTGGGCGCGGAGATGCACAAGCTGCGGGCGGAGGGCCTCGACCCCGCGCAGGCGCACCTGCCGACCCCGGACTTCGGTGCCGTCGCCCGCGTGCTCGGGGGCCGGGGCGACCTGGTCACCGACGCCGCCGGGCTGCGCGCGGCGCTGGACCTCCACCGCTCCGGCGAGCGCGGGCTGCACGTGATCGATGCCCGTACCGACCGCGACGCGATGAGCGAGATGTACCACCAGATGCACTTCGGGCGTCCCCACCGGGCTCCCCACCAGCGGCTGGAACCCGCGGCGGCGTTGTCCGCCGGCGAGCCGGCACGTCCCTGACCGTCCCACCAGCCGATGTCGGACCCACCGACGAGTACCCCATCGAACGAGCAGGAGCTCAGACATGCTGATGCAGTTGCGCGAGGTCACCCTCGACGGTCCCGCCATCACCGCGGAGGAGATCCACGAGGGGCGTGACATCAGTGCCGATGAGCTCGCCCGCACGCCGCGGGAGTACCAGGAACTGATGATCCGGGTGCTCATCGGCCACGCCCAGGGCGAGGCCTTCGTGCTGAACGACGACGTCTACGCCAAGTGGGCCGCGGAGGCTCCGACCGCGCAGAAGCGGTTCACCGTGCTGCGCACGATCGAGGAGGAGCTCATGCACGCCCGCGAGAGCTGGAAGCTGCTCCGGCAGATCCGGCACCTCGTGGACATCGACGGGCTGGTGCCCTACCAGCCGTCGACCCGTGAGGGCTTCCAGCACGCCACCCCGACCTGGGGCGAGCATGCCGCGCTCTGCGCGCTGACCGACCGGGTCGGCTGCTTCCAGCAGGAGGAGCAACTCGACTGCTCCTACCAGCCGTACGCCGAGGCCATCCGCACCGCCTACTTCCCGTTCGAGAAGCGGCACGCGGGGCGGGGCCGGCACTGGCTGCAGGAGCTGTGCGAGACCGATGCCGGCCGGCAGGAGGCGCAGTCCGCCGTCGACGTCTGGTGGCCACGTGCCCTGGACATGTTCGGTCGCGCCGACTCCACCCGGCAGCACCGCTTCATCTACTACCGCCTCAAGGAGCGCACCAACGAGGCGCGGCGGCAGGCCTACATCGAGGTCGTGGGCGCGGAGCTGGTCGAGCTCGGGCTCACCGTGCCGGACCCGCTCAAGGACCGGAAGTTCCTGTGACCCGGAGGCAGGCGTGCCCCCGGAGTCGGGCCACCGCGTCGTCGTGACCGGTTCCCTGCTGGTCAGCGAGACCGCCGCCTTCATGATCGACTGGTCGTCGTTCCTCGACGACATCTCCTTCCAGGACCCCGAGGTCGCCACCGCGCGGGGGCACCTGTCGGTGCCGTTCCCCGGGGCGCTGCCGTCGGCCGTGCCGTTCGCAGCCGCGGCGGCCCTGGTACAGGGACCGGCGGTCCGGCGGGTGTGGAGCTCGGTCGGCTCGCTCGAGGCCGGCGGTGGGCTGCGCACGACCGTCACCGCCTCCCCGAACGCCCTCCGCACGCGGTTCGAGGCCGGCGGCTTCGAGGCCCACGAGCTGCTCGAGGTCGCGCCGCTCGGCGAGCTCGCGTCGGCAGACCCGCGGCTGGACGCGCGACCGGCGTTCCGCACCTCGGCGCCGGTGAGCCGGACCCGGACGCGGGCCTTTGCCTGGGGGCTGAACGACCTGTTCCCCGCCGCGCACGAGGCGCGCTTCGAGCGCTGGGGTCACGAGGCACCGCACGTCGCGCTGCTGACCACGACCGTCCTGCTGCCCACCGTGCTGGCCGTGCACGTGCTGGGGGTCCGCGCGTCCCCGGGGCAGCCGTCGTTGCGGGTGGAGACCCTCGCCAGGGTGGTGCCCGCTCCGCCGGTGGTGCGGTTCTGCGTGCACCGGCTCGCCGCCGGTCGGGCCGCCGTCGTCGCCGACGGCGTGGTGGTCGCGATAGTCACGGTCGGGACCCCGGTCGCGTGACCGGTTCAGCGCAGACCGCGTCGGCGGTCCTGTTCTGCTACGCGGGCGTGCGGTGCGAGTGCCGGGCGTTGTTCGTCACCGCGGTGGACCGGTGCTCCGAGTGCGGCCGGTGGGACCCGCTGCCGGCCGACATCGACGCCGCGGGAACGCTGGTCGCCGCCACCAGCACGACCGGCGTGGACGGCCAGACCCGGACGTTCGGGATGGTCGACCTGGCCTGCGGCCTGCGGGTCATCGGGTTGACCGCGGGCGACCCCGCCCTAGGCGTCCCGGTCGTCGCCTGGACCGCCGAGTCCGGGGTCCCGATCTTCGAGGCTGCGCCATGAGCTCGCTGGGCGAGGTCCTGGGAGTCGGCCTCACGCCCTTCGTCAAGGCCGCGCCGGAGCCCGCCGAGGTCCTCGGTGCGCGCGCGGTGCGGTCCGCCCTGGAGGACGCCGGCGCCGACCTGGACGACGTCGACCTCGTGGTCGCGGGGTCCCGGTTCGAGCACCCGGCCCTCGGTCAGCGGGTGCTCCGCCGGCTCGGGGCCACGGGGGCACCGGTCATCAACACCGAGAACGCCTGCGTCTCCGGCATGACCGGCCTGCAGATCGCCTTGGCGCACGTCGGTGCCGGCATGGCCCGGCTCGCCGTCGTGGTCGGCGTCGAGCGGCCGAGCAGCCTGGGCAGGGGCGCGATCCCCTTGCCGGACGCCGACCCCTACGGCCGGGTCGGCCTGACGCACCCGGCGAAGTACGCGCTGGAGGCCTCGCTCTACGCCTCCACGTACGGCGTCGACCCAGCTGCCTTCGCCGGAGTCGCCGTCAAGAACCGCGCCCACGCCGTGCACAACCCGCGGGCCCGCTTCCGCACGCCGGTGTCCCTCGAGGAGGTCCTCGGCGCCCCGATGGCCGCGACCCCGCTCACCCGGCTGCAGTGCTGCGCCAACGCCGACGGTGCCGTCGCCGTCGTCGTCGCTCCCTCGGGGACGCGTTCCGGCGCGGTGCAGGTGCGCGCCCTGGTCACCGAATCCGGCCGGCTGGCCGAGCGCAAGCCGTCGCAGCCGCTCACGACGAGGGCCGCGGCGCGGGCCTACGAGCAGGCCGGCATCGGCCCCGCCGAGGTCGACGTGGCCGAGGTGTACGACGGCTTCTCGATCCTCGAGGTGCTGTCGACCGAGCAGCTCGGCTTCGCCTCCGAGGGCAGCGCCGCTGAGCGCATCGCGCGGGGCGAGTTCGGACTGGCGTCCGCCGGCCTGACCACGAACCCCTCGGGCGGGCTGCTGGGCCGCGGGCACCCGCTGGGCGCCACCGGGGTGGCGCAGCTGGCCGAGGTGGTGGACCGGGTCCGCGGCCGCTCCGGCGACCGCCAGGTGCGCCCGGTCCGGGTGGGGCTGGTGCACACCCTCGGGGGCAACCTGCGGGACCTCGAGGCCAACGCGGTCGCGATTGCGGTGCTCACCCGATGACCGCCGGCCCTGTCGTCGGCGAGGTCCTCGGCACCTTCGACACGACGATCCCGGCGGACTTCACCGCGCGCCTCACCACGATCCTCACCGACGACGCGGCCGCGGCCGAGAGCAGCACGGTGCTCCCGGGGGCCTTCGTCTTCTTCTCCTTCCTGCCCGACATGAGGTGGATGGAGCGGACCGGTGTGGCCTTCGAGCGCTCGCTCGCCACCCGACGGCAGCTGCAGGTGCACGCGCAGATCCGCCCCGGCGATCGGCTGGCGGGCCGCAGCGTCATCACCGAGGTGACGCAGGACCGGCACGGGCGACCGCGCTGCTCCGTGACGATCGGAACCGAGTACCACCGGGAGGGTGCGCTCGTGCTCGAGGAGTCCGTGACCTACCTGAACCTCGAGGGAGAGCAGCCGTGACCGGGCCCCGCTCGTGGCGGTTCGTCACCGCCGTACTCGACGAGGAGCGGCTGCGCGCCTTCTCGGCGCTCGTGCGCGACCCCAACCCGGTGCATATCGACCCCGCGTTCGCCCGCGGCCTCGGCCTGCCCGGTGCCATCGCGCAGGGCGGTCTGGTCGTCAGCGCCCTGTCGGCGATGCTCAATGCCGACGGGATCGTGCAGCTCGACGTGCGGCTGCTGGCCCCGGTGCCGGCGGGGACGGCACTGGTCTGCCAGGGCACGGCGGGTGAGCAGACCCCGGACGGCCAGGTCCACGTCGAGTGCGAGGTCAGCGACGGCGCGGACCGGGTGTTCGCCCGGGCCGTGGCGCTCGTGGGCAGCCGGGTGCACGCGTGACCGGGGCCGCCCGCTCAGCGCCGGGCCGCTCCGCGCACCGGTCGCTCCACGAAGGTGGCCTCGGCGAAGATGCGCGCGAACGTGGTGCCGAGCCGGTGCTGGTCGGCCGGCCGGGGGCTGCGCCACCGGACGTACCAGTTGATCATCCCCAGCAGGGCGTCGGCCAACAGCCGCGCGTCGACGTCCGCGTGCACCTCACCGGACGCCTGGCCCTCGCGGAGCAGCGCGACGATGCCGCGCAGGTAGTCGCGCTCCAGCTTCAGGATCAGCTTCTGCTTGTCCGCCGGCAGCTTCTCGCGCTCGGAGAAGAAAGCCCACAGGGCACCGCCGTACTTGCTGACCACGGTCACGTGCCCCTCCACCAGGCGCTCCAGCTTGGCCCGGGCTGTGCCCTCGACCTGCTGGGCCTGCGCGAGGGCGGCGAGCATGCTGTGCCCCGCCTGCTCGCAGGCGAGGACGAGGATGTCGTCCTTCGAGGTGACGTGGTGGTAGACCCCGCCCTTGGACAGCCCGAGGTGGTCCTGCAGCATTCGGATGGTGATGTCGGCGTAGCTGTGCTCCCGCAGCAGCGTGGCTGCCGCCTCGACGATCTGGTCACGGCGCTCAGCGGGGTTTGTGCGGGTGGCTCTCGCTCGGGTGGGCTCGGTCACCCGCGCAGCGTACCTACCGCGCAGTCGGTCTGTGGCGACGACAAGGAGCGGGCATGACGGCGACGCACGAGTCCTCCCGAACGGGGCGAGCGGTCGTCGAGCAGACCCAGCTCGCGAAGGCCCGCCGGCTGCTGGAGCGGGTGCGGACCAACCCCTTCTACGGACCCCGGTACGCCGGTACCGGCCTGGCGCCGGACGACCCGGACCTGCTGGCGCTGTGGCGCTCGCTGCCCCTGGTCGACAAGGCGGACGTCCTCGCCGACCAGCGCGCGCACCCGCCGTACGGGACGCGGCTCGGCGTCGGTGTGCAGGACGTGAGGGAGATCCACCTGACCTCCGGCACGTCCGGCTTCGGGCAGGAAGCCTTCGCCCTCACAGAGGAGGACCTCGCCGTCTCGGGCAGCACCTGGGGCCGGCCGCTGGCCGCGCTTGGCCTGCGGCCGGGCGAGCTGTTCGCGACCATGTACCCGATCACCTTCCTCTGCTACGGGCGCTCGTTGCTGCAGGGCGCGGCCCAGGCCGGCACCCCCGTGGTCTCGCTGGCGGGCGCGGACACCCAGCTCGCCGTCTCGCTGATGGAGGGGCTGCAGCCGGTCGGGATCGGCGCGCGGCCGGCCTTCCTCAAGCTCGCCGAGGAGAGCCTCGCCGCCCGCGACCTGCTGCCGCGGGACGCCTTCCCGAAGCTGCGCGGGGTGGTCTGCTCGGGGCTGACCGCGACGGCCGTCGCGGCGACCGAGCAGCTGTGGGACGCCAGGGTGCACGAGGTGTACGGCGCGTCCCAGGCCGGCGGCATCATCGCCGCGACCGGTCCCGAGGGCGCCGTCCTCGACGGTGCGGCGGCGCTGATGTACGGCATCGAGGAGCACTTCCTCCTCGAGGTGGTCGACCCGCAGACGCTCGAGCCTGTGCGCGAGGGCGAGGGCGAGGTCGTGCTCACCTGCCTGGACCGGCTCGCGTCACCCATCGTCCGCTACCGGACGCGCGACCGGGTCACGGTCGTTGCACCGGGCACCGAGGACAACGCCTCGCCGTACCAGGCAATCCGGGTGGGGAGCATCGGCCGGTACGACGACATGCTCAAAATCCGGGGCAACAACGTCTGGCCGCAGCAGCTGGAGGAGGCCCTGCTGGGGCATCCCGCGATCGCGGACTTCCAGGCCGAGGTGACCCTGGACGGGCGGGGCGTCGACGTGCTCGCGGTCCAGGTGCGCCGCTGCGACGGCGGGGCGGCGCCGGACGCGCTGTGGGACGAGGTGCGTCGCCGGGTCAAGCGCGCGACCAACGTGACGCCGAAGGTGCAGGACCGTCCGGACCTGCCGCCTCCGGACGTCAAGCCGCGCCGGTTGCTGGACCGGCGCTAGTCGGATGGGCGGGTGACGAGGAGCGCACCGGCCGGGCAGGCCTCCGCGCCGCGGCGGGCCTGCTCCTCGAGCTCCACGGGCACCGGTCCGGCGACGAGTGCGAAGCCCTGGTCGTCGATCGAGTAGAGCTCGGGCGCCTCCGCGGCACACAGCGTGTAACCGCAGCACTTGGAGCGGTCCAGGGTGATGGTCAGGAACTGGCCGGTCTCGGCAGTCGTCACGGGGCTTCCCTCTCAGCGTCGAAGATGAGACAGTCTAGCCATTAAGCGTCTCACTTGAACAGTGGCAGTCGTGTCGTTGGAGGAGAGCACATGGAGCAGTCCTGTCTGGTCGTCGGTGGCGGTCTCGCCGGTGCGACGGCGGCGTTCGCGTTGCGATCAGGAGGCTTCGAGGGTCGCATCACCGTGGTCTGCGAGGAGCCGCACCAGCCCTACTCCAAGCCCGAGCTGTCCAAGGGCGTCCTGCGCGGGGAGATGCCCGACCAGAAGATCCGGGTCCGCCCGGAGCAGTGGTACGACAAGGAGGACATCGCGCTCGTCCTCGGGCGTCCGGCACGCCGCCTGGACACCGCGGCGCGGCAGGTCGAGCTGACCGACGGCGAGCGCCTCGGCTACGACAGCCTGCTGCTGGCCACCGGTGGCCGGCCGCGGCTGCTGCCCCGCTCCGAGGGCATCCCCGGCGTCCTGGCGCTGCGCACGCTCGACGACGCGCACGCCCTCCGGGACCGCCTGGGCCCTGGGCGATCCCTGCTCGTGGTGGGCGGCGGCTTCATCGGCGCGGAGGTTGCGGCCAGTGCCCGGGCACTGGGCACCGAGGTCACCGTCCTGGAGGCAGAGGCCGCGCCGCTGAGCCGGGTGCTGCCGCCGCTGCTCAGCGACACCTACGTGCGACTGCACCGCGAGCACGGCGTCCGGCTGCTCCTGGGCACGGGGGTGCAGCACCTCGAGGCCGGCGGGGACGGGGTGCTCGCTGTCGACAGCCGGGGCGGCCGGCACCGCGCCGACACGGTCGTGGTGGCCATCGGAATCACGCCGAACACCGCCCTGGCCGAGGCCGCCGGGCTGCACGTCGACAACGGGATCGTCGTCGACGAGTACTGCCGCACCAGCGTGCCCGACATCTACGCCGCGGGCGACGTGGCCAACCACCCGAACCTGCTACTCGGCCGGCGGGTCCGGATCGAGCACTGGCAGAACGCCCAGCACCAGGGCGCGGCGGCCGCCCGCACCATCCTCGGCCAGCGGCACCCCTTCGCCGAGGTGCCCTGGGTCTGGTCCGACCAGTACGACGTCAACCTCCAGATCGCCGGCGTGCCGCACCCCGACGACGAGGTCGTGGTGCGCGGCGACGCCGACGGGCGGGACTTCAGCGCCTTCCTCCTGCGCCAGGGCGTGCTCACGGCAGTCATCGGGGTCAATCGGGCGGACGACGTGCGCGCGGGGCGGCGGCTCATCGCCGACGGCTGCGTCCCGGACAGGGAGCTCCTGCGGGACGGGACCAGCGACCTGGCCGCCCTGGCGACCAGCCTGGCGCTGCCGGCATGACGGCCGTGGACGCCCGTGGCACGCGTCGTGTGCAGGCGCTGGCGCGTGAGGCCGGCGTCGAGGCAGCCGGGCCGGTGGATCTCCGGAAGGCCTATGGCTGCTTCCCCAGCGGCGTGGCCGCGGTGGCCGCCCTGGTCGACGGCGAGCCCGTCGGCATGGCCGCCAGCACCTTCACCGCAGTCTCGCTCGAGCCGGCGCTCGTCTCGCTGTGCATCCAGCGCACGTCGACCACCTGGCCCCGACTGCGGGAGCTGCCCCGGCTCGGGCTGAGCGTGCTGGCCGAGGGCCAGGATGCGGTCTGTCGCAGCCTGTCGGCGAAGGCCGGCGACCGGTTCGCGGGGGTGGCCTGGGAGCGGCACGACGACGGCGCCGTCCTCATCCAGGACGCCACGCTGTGGCTGGACTGCACGCTGCACAGCGAGCTCCCGGCCGGCGACCACCTGATCGCACTGCTGCAGGTGCACGGTGTGCACGCCCAGCCGGAGGCGGCCCCACTGGTCTTCCACGGCAGCCTCTTCCGCCAGCTGGCGACCCTCTGACGCTGCGAGGAAAAGTGGGTCTTGACCTGCTTTAGTACTAGACACATACTACAAGAGTTGTTCAATCCAATCAGTGTTCTGCAGGGCTGCCGAACGCCTCCCGAGGCCGATCCGGCACTGCGCAGCGCCGGACGAACGAGCCCATCTCGGCAACCTGGAGGACCTGCATGACGACGACCGAAGTCGGGACCACGACAGTTCTCGACGCGATCCGCGCGCTGACCCCGGAGATCGCTCAGCGGGCTGACGAGATCGAGAAGGCCCAGAACGTCCCGGCCGACCTCCTGAAGAAGCTCGCCGACGCGGGGGCCTTCCGGATGTTCGTCGCCCGCGAATACGGCGGCGAGGAGATGAGCCTGCCGGATGCGATGGCGGTCATCGAGGAGGTCGCGTACGCCGACGGCTCGACCGGCTGGACGGTCATGATCGGCGCCGACTTCGCGCCCGTCCTCGCGCGCTACTCCAAGAAGGTGCTCGACGAGGAGGTCTACCCCGACGGGCCGAACACGATGGCCCGCGGCGCCTTCGCGCCCAAGGGCGTGGCGATCCCCGTCGACGGCGGCTACCTCGTCAAGGGCCAGTGGCCGATGGCCAGCGGCAGCTACGAGCACGAGTGGATCCTGGGCAACTGCATCGTCCTCAAGGACGGCATGCCGGAGATGACGCAGATGGGCATCCCGGCCATGAAGATGGTCCTGGTCCCGGCGGAGCAGGCGACCTTCCTGCAGACCTGGGACTCAGTGGGACTGCGCGCCACCAACAGCAACGACTTCATCCTCGACGACGTCTTCGTCCCGGAGCACCATGCCTCCGAGTTCTTCGGGCCGGCCGGAATCGACTCGACGATGTTCCGCATCCCGATCAAGCTCGGCCTGGCCCCCACGCACGTGGCGGTCGTCATCGGCATCGCGCGAGGTGCCCTGGACGACGTGCGGGAACTGGCGAAGACCAAGCGCCCGGCCTTCAACCCCATGATGCGGCTGGCCGAGGACCCGGTCTTCCAGTTCCGGCTGGGTCAGCTCGACACCCGGCTCGCGGCGGTGCGCGCCCTGGCCGAGGTGGAGACCCGCAGCATGTGGGAGGCCGCGGTCGCGGGCGTGCCGGGGGAGACCCTCGACACGCTGCGCCAGCGCGCGATGGTCTCCTACGCCCACACCGAGTGCGTCGCCATCGTCAACGAGGCTTTCGCGCTCGCCGGCAGCAGCGCGACCTACAGCAGCTCGGCCCTGCAGCGCCGGTTTCGCGACATCCGGACCGCCGCCCAGCACGTTGCCGCGAGCCCCGAGATCTACCAGGTCCTCGGCGCCGTCATGGTCGACGAGCCGGTCCCGCCCGCGGCCCTCTGAGACAGGACGACCATCCATGACCGTCACCGAACAGCGCGACGAGACCGCCCTGACGGCGCACGAGCGCCTCGTCATCGAGGCCGAGCTGACCCGGCTGTCCCAGCACTTCGTGTACTTCATGGACTGCGGCGACTTCGAGTCGATGATCGGGCTGTTCACCCCCGACGCCGTCTTCGACCGTGCCGGGATCGTGCACCACGGGCACGAGGAGCTGCGGGAGGGGATGCGGGACCGGCCGAAGGCCACCACCCGCCACCTGCTCGCCAACTTCTACTTCCGCAACGTGCAGCAGGACTCCGCCGAGGGCGTCGTCTGCGGGAACGTCTACCACGGCCCGCCCTCAGAGAACGGGGAGCAGGTCAACTACGCGACCGAGCAGGGCCGGGTCGTGGAGTTCACGGACACCTACGTCCGTACGTCGGACGGCTGGCGCTACTCGTCGCGCCTGGCCCGTCCGATCCTGGCACCCAAGGTCTGGCCGTGAGCAGCGGCCCCGGAGAAGGAGCAACGATGACAGGCAGTTCGAACGACGCAGCGGGGATCGTCGACAGGTTCTTCGGTGCCCTCCTCTCCGGTGACCAGGCCACGTGCCAGGCGCTGTTCCAGGACGACGGGGTGGTGTGGCACAACTACGACCAGGTCGAGCAGCCCAAGGCCGAGGCGCTCGCGGCGCTGGCCGGCGTGGCTTCCTTCAACCCGAGGTTCGAGCTGGTCGGGCGCGACGTCATCGCCGACGGCCTGGTGCAGCGGCACGCCATCCACATCGCGCTGCCCCAGGGCGGCACCGCCTCCATACACGCCCTCCAGCGGATCTCGATCGTCGACGGCCGCATCAGCCGCATCGACGAGTACATGGACTCGGCGCAGCTCGGTGCCGCGATGCAGGCCCTGCAAGCCGTTTGACACGCAGTTCCCTTCCAGCCCCCATCGACTGAGGAGCAACGTTGCCCGGAATCACTGATCGGTTCACCGGCGAGCCGGTGGTCAAGGTCCAGCGCTTGGGACACGGAACGCTCGAGGTCGTCGACCTCGCCCGGTCCCGCCGCTTCTACGAGGAGGTGCTCGGGCTCGAGGTCATCCAGCCCAGCAGCCGCTCCATGATGATCCGGCTCGGGACCAACCACGCCTATGCGGTGGTCGAGACCGGCAAGGAGAGCGGGATGGGCATGCTCGCCCACAACGGTCTCGACGTCGGGAGCGTCGACGAGGTGCACGCCGCCTACAAGCGGCTGCTCGACGTCAAGGACGAGTACGGCATCAAGCAGATTATCGAGCCGCGTCACATGCACGGCGACACCTCGTTCTACTTCGCTGACCCGGATGGCAACTGGTGGGAGATCGTCGCGGTCCGTGACGGCGGCTACGCGGTCGACTTCGACGACTCCGAGCGCGACCTCACCGGGCTGCACGAGTTCGACGAGGAGCAGGGCAACGTCAACTTCAGCCACACGCACGACGCGGAGTTCCGCGTTCGCGTCCGCGAGGTCCTCGACAAGAGAGCCGCTTCCTGACGGCTCGCCATCCGCCGGGTAGCCCGGCGGATCCCTCAGCACCGATCGCCCAGTCCGCAGGCGCACCCGCGCCCGCACGGCACTGGCTTACCGAAGGGCAGGACGCTGTGAGTCGTTTGGCCGGCAAGGTCGCCGTCGTCACCGGTGGCGGAAAGGGCATCGGGCGCGGCATCGCGCGCAGGCTCGCACGGGAGGGTGCCATGGTCGTCGTCGCGGAGCTGGACGTCGACGCGGGCAAGACCGTCGCCGACGAGCTCGCTGAGCTCGGTGGGGAGGGCCTGTTCGTCCGCACCGACGTCTCGGAGAAAGGGGACGTCCTGGCGGCGCTCGCAGCCGCCGAGAGCTCTTTCGGGGGCCTGGACTTCCTCATCAACAACGCCATCGCGCTCACGCCCGACGTGCTGCTCGAGCAGAAGACCGACGAGATGCTCGAGAAGACGCTGCGCGTCGGGCTGTGGAGCGTCTGGTGGGGTATGCAGGCAGCCCTGCCGTTGATGAAGGCGCGCGGCGGCGGGCGGATCATCAACTTCTACTCCGTCGACGCTGACAACGGGAACTGGGTCCACGGCGACTACAACACCGCCAAGGGCGGCGTCGGGGCGCTGACCCGCACCGCTGCGATCCAGTGGGCCCGGTTCAACGTGCAGGTCAACGCGCTGGCACCCATCGCCGCCTCGGCGGCCTTCGAGGCGATGCTCGAGCAGGCCCCGCAGCTGGCGGACGCCATCCCGATGATGATCCCTGCCGGGCGGATGGGTGACCCCGAGGAGGACATCGCTCCCGTGGTCGCGTTCCTGTGCAGCGAGGACTCCCGCTTCATCACCGGCGCGATCATCCCCGTCGACGGTGGCCTGCACGTCCCCCGTCTGAACACCCGCCCGCCGGACCTGTCGGTCTTCGACGCGTTCACGCCCGCGGTCGCGAAGTAGGAGGCCTGTCATGACCCTGGAACAGGTCCGTGTGGACAGCAGCGCACCGCTGCTATCGGATGGCACGTCGCTGTCGGAGCTGATCGACCAGGACTTCCGCGAGGTCTCGCTGCGGGTCCTGAACGACGAGGAGCTCTACCAGCTCGAGCTGAGGAACATCTTCACCCGGGCCTGGACGGTGGTCGCGCACGAGGACGAGATCCCGAGCCCCGGGGACTACGTGCTCCGCTGGGTCGGCGAGGACGAGGTCATCGTCAGCCGCAGCGACGAGGGCGAGGTCACGGTCGCGCTGAACGTGTGCGCCCACCGGGCCGCGAAAGTCTGCCGCTTCGAGGTCGGCCAGGCACGGCAGTTCCAGTGCCCGTACCACGGCTGGACCTTCAAGCCGGACGGCACCTTCCTCGGGGCGCCCATCGGCCGGGAGAGCATGCACGGCCTCCTCCGGCCGAAGTCCGAGCTCGGGCTCCGGAAGGGGCGCACCGAGGTCTACCTCGGGATGGTGTTCGTGACGTTCGACGAGACCGCCCCGACGCTGCGGGAGTACCTCGGGCCCATGACCTACTACTGGGACATGATGTTCGGCCGCACCGAGAGCGGGATGACCGTTGTCGGCCACCCCCAGCGGTTCACCATCAAGTCGAACTGGAAGAGCGCGGCCGAGCAGTTCGCCGGTGACATCTTCCACACCCTGTCGCTGCACCGCTCCATGCAGGAGCTGCAGCTGCTGTCGTCGGACGGCCCGCAGCAGGAGCCGGCGATGGCAGGGGTCAGCGCGAGCTATCAGGGCCACTTCGTGCGCTGCTTCGACCTCAGCGAGGGGCACTACGTCAACGCCCTGAAGGGCAAGGACCTCGCGAACCTGGCGCCGATGGAGCGGCTCCGCCTGATGCCCCCGCCGGGGATGGAGCCCGGGATGGTGGACCAACTGGAGTCCCGCTTCGACGCGGGGCAGCTGCGCATCCTGGCGGAGTACACCCCGCAGGTCGGGCAGCTGTTCCCGAATGTGGCCGGGCTGGCGATGCCCTTCCAGTTCCCGGACGGCTCGGTGTCGGCGTTCTTCACCTGGCGCACCTGGGTCCCGAAGGGCCCGGACACCTTCGAGCTGTTCCACTGGACCGTGGTCGAGCGGAGCGCCTCGCAGGAGTTCCGCGACACCGTGAACCTCATGACGTCCGCCACCTTCGGCGCCAGTGGCTTCGTCGAGTCCGACGACACAGACACCTGGCCGATGCAGACGCACGCGGCCCGTGGTGCGCTGGGCCGGGAGCAGAAGCTGCGCTACCAGGCCGTCCTGGGCGAGACCAAGCCCGACGACTGGCCGGGACCTGGACAGGTCTACGCCGGCTTCCCCAAGGACGACAGCCAGTGGAACTTCTGGCTCCGGTACGTCGACTTCATGTCTGGGAGGCCCTGGTGACCGCGGAAGCGACGTTCGAGCAGACCGAGGGGGCCGCGCGCCGCCCGCAGAGCTCGGCCTACCCGGCGCCGCAAGGCGTCCGGATCCCGGTCGGCGACCCTCGGCACTTCGAGGTCGTCGCCTTCCTCGAGGACGAGTCGGCGCTGCTCGACAACGACGAGCTGCTGGCCTGGATCAACCTGCTCGCGCCCGAGATCGTCTACCGGGCGCCGGTACGGGTGACCCGGGACAACGCGTCCGGGCCGTTCGAGAACGACATGTTCCACTTCAACGAGAACGGCATGACGCTGATGCTCAAGATCATGCGTCTGACCCACACCGAGAGCGCTTGGGCGGAGAACCCGGCCTCCCGCACGCACCGGATCGTGCACAAGGTCCGGGCCTACGAGACGGATGTCGCGAACGAGTACGAGGTGCACAGCTCGGTCGTGCTGCTGCGCTCGCGCTACGACGACCCGGCGCTCGAGACGCTGCCGGCCCGCCGCATCGACCGGGTCCGGGCGGGCGAGGACTGGAAGCTGGTGTCCCGGACGCTCTACTTCGAGCAGGCCACCCTGGGCGTCCAGAACCTGGCGGTCTACCTGTGACGGCGCAGACCGAGCTGGTCGCCGGGACCTGGCGCATCGACCCCACCAGGTCCGAGCTCCGGTTCACCATCCGGCACCTCAAGGTCCAGACTGTGCGCGGCACGGTCAACGGCATCACCGGTGAGCTCGTCATGGGCAACGACCCCGCTGGCTCGTCGGTGATCGCGACCATCGACCTCCGTTCGGTCAGCACCGGCATGAAGATGCGGGACAGCGCCGTCCGGTCGGGCAAGCTGCTCGACGTCGAGACCCACCCGACCGCGACGTACCGGTCGACCGGCGTGCGGCCGGTGGGCGGCGGCTTCGTGGTCGACGGGCAGCTCACCTTTCTCGGCGTCACCGAGGCGCTGCCGCTGCAGGTGAGCGTCGACAGCCTGCCGGCCGGACCCGACGGGCCGGAGCCCTGCTTCACCGCCAAGGCCGAGCTGCGCCGTGCGGACTTCGGGTTCGTGCTGCACGAGGGCCCGGCCTTCATGGACCGCTCGCTCGGCGCCGTGATCCAGATCGACATCCGCCTCGCGACGGCCCGGTCCTGAGCCGAGCTCCGCTCCCGCCACCCACGACCTGAGGACCTGACCATGAAGATCGCGCGGATCCGGCACGCCGACGGGGAGTCGTGGGGCGTCGTCGACGTCGAGGCCGAGAAGGTGCAGCCCCTCCGGGGCGAGATCGCCGACTGGGGGCAGGCCGCGTCCGAGGGGCGCGCCGAGTTCGAGTACGACGGGCCGGCGCTGCCCCTGGGATCGGTGCGGCTGCTGGCCCCGATGACGCCCACGACGACGATCGTCGGCGTGGGCATGAACTACTGGACGCACCTGGAGAAGCTCGGGGTGACCGAGCGGCCGGCGACGACGCAGGGTTTCCTCAAGCCGCGGACGGCCATCATCGGGCACGAGGAGGAGCTGGCCTACCCGCGGATCACCGAGCAGCTCGACTACGAGGTCGAGCTGGTGGTGGTGTTGGCGCGCCCGGTCAGCGGCCCCGGCGACAACCTCACCGACGCGGTGCTGGGCTACACCGTCGGCAACGACGTCAGCGCGCGGGACACCCCGTCCCCGCTGGGCGGCTTCGACCTGTTCTCGATGAAGGCGCTCAACAAGGCCACCCCCGTCGGGCCGTGGATCACCACGAAGGATGAGTTCGGGGGATCGGGGCAGATCGACGTCGAGATCAGCCTGCGCGTGAACGGCGAGCAGCGGCAGTGCGACCGCACCAAGAAGATGATCTGGAGCCTCGACGAGTGCATCGACTACGTCGCGAGGCGGATGGACCTCGAGGCCGGCGACCTGCTGTTTACGGGGACCACCAACGGCGTCGCCTTCGAGGACGGGCGCTGGCTGGTCCCGGGCGACGTGGTCGAGGCCGAGGTCGAGGGTGTCGGCGTGCTGCGCAACACCGTCGGCCCACGCCCCTGACCGGCGGTCAGCTGGCGAGTCGCCGCCGGCGGGTCCGCGGGGGCGAGGCCGTCTCCTGCGCCGGCGGCCCGACCAGCGCGGACAGCAGGTTCCACGTCGCGGTCCGCTCCGGCCCCTCGCTGACCGGCATGTAGTAATAGGTGAACACCACCCGCAGCAGCAGGTCGATGATGCCCTCCTCGTCGACGATGCCGGCGCGGACGGCCGGGCTGTTCGCGAGCACCGGGTCGAGGGCGGTGTGCAGCAGCGGGCGGAAGCCGCCGAGCGCGCGCATGACGTACTGCAGCGTGAAGCCGGGCTCGAGCTTGCCGAGCAGCACCAGCTCGGGGTGGCCGCTCCAGAACCCCGTCATGGCCTCCATGACGACGTTGATGCGCTCGTCGAGCTCGGGACGCTCCTCGATGGCTTCCTGCACCGCGGCGCTGAGCATGCCCGACACGTAGTCACCGAGCGACTCGAGGACCTCGTCCTTGCTCTTGAAGTAACGGTAGAGCGTGCCCCGGGCGACACCGGCGTGCTCACAGATGTCGCTCATGGAGAGCTTCTTGGGGCCCTGCCGCGCGAGGGCGCTGATCGCACCGTCGAGGATCCTGGTGACCGTGTCGGGTTTCGTCGCCATGAGCGTCCTCCTGAGAGCACCAGACGCGGTTGTTGCTGCTCATCTTAGACAGAAAGTGTGCTGTCGAGCAGACTGCCGAGCCTGGTGTGAACTGTGATCCGTGCCACCCAATGGGTCCCAGTCGGTCCTGTGCGGCGGCAGGCGCGCGGGTCCCTCTAGTGAAGACAGATTTGACAGTAAATGTCCAGATCGGGCGCCAGTAAACGTCCCTCGAGACGTCCGTTGACCGGTCACGATGCGCGACGTAAAGTACAAAAATCGTTAAATTTGGCTAGTTGGCGCGCGGCGGCTCCGTGTACCCACGACGCCAGGCGCCAGCAGTCCAGCACTCCTCTCATGTCCCACGACCGGATGAGGTGCGGCCACCGTGTTTCCCCCCTGCACGTTCACGACTCCCGACCCGGGTGGTGCGCATGTCGGCTGAGCCCGCGGCGGCGCCGCCGGCCGGTCCCGACCGGATGGACCAGTACGCCGGGACGGGGCTGGAGCTGCGGGCGCTGCAGGTCCGGTACGGAGGCCGCGTCGCCGTCGCCGAGTCCGACATCGCCGCGCCGCCCGGCCAGATCACCGGACTGATCGGGCCGAACGGAGCGGGCAAGACCACGACGTTCAACGCCTGCTCCGGTTTGCTGCGCCCGTCCTCCGGGAGCGTCCGCTTGTTCGGCGAGGACGTGACGCGCAAGACGCCGGCGGCCCGTGCCCGCCGGGGACTGGGGCGCACGTTCCAGCGGATGGAGCTCTACGACTCCCTCACGGTGGCCGAGAACGTGGCGCTCGGCCGAGAGGCCGGCTTCGCCGGTGGGCGGCCCTGGAAGCACGTGCTGTCCTCGCGCCGCGAGGTCGCCGCCATCGCGGACGCCGCGGCGCGGGCGCTCGAGCTGTGCGGGTTGGAGGTGCTCGCCGACCGCCGGCCGGCGGACCTGTCGACCGGCCAGCGCCGGCTCGTCGAGCTGGCCCGCTGCGTGGCGGGGGAGTACCAGGTCCTGCTGCTTGACGAGCCGTCGTCCGGTCTCGACGGCAACGAGACCAAGCGCTTCGGTCAGGTCCTGCGCCAGCTGGCGGTGGACGAGGGCGTCGGCATCCTCATCGTCGAGCACGACATGGCGCTGGTCATGGAGATCTGCGACTACGTCTACGTCCTCGACTTCGGCGTCATGATCTTCGAAGGAACCCCTCGGGACGTCGCCACCAGCGACCTCGTCCGGGCCGCCTACCTGGGCTCCGAGGCCCTCGACCTGGCCGGCGCGGGAGGCTGACGTGCTGTTCCTCGAGGGCATCACCGCGGGCTACGGCTCCACGACCGTGCTGCGCGACGTCGACCTGGTGGTCCCCAGCGGCTCCGTCGTCGCGCTGCTGGGGCCCAACGGTGCTGGCAAGACGACGCTGCTCCGGGTTGCGAGCGGCCTGCTGCGGCCCACGGAAGGCCGGCTGCTGCTCGACGAGCAGGACGTCACCGGCCTCAAGCCGAACCGCCTGCAGGCACTCGGCATGTGCCACGTCCCCGAGGGGCGCGGCGTCTTCCCGACCATGACGGTCAGGGAGAACCTCGAGCTGCAGGTGCTCGACGGCGACCGGCGAGAGGCCGTGGACCGGGCCGTCAGCGCCTTCCCCCGGCTGGGCGAGCGGCTGTCCCAGGTGTCCGGGACGATGTCGGGGGGCGAGCAGCAGATGCTCGCCCTCGCCCGCACCTACGTGCAGCGGCCGTCGGTCGTCCTGCTCGACGAGGTCTCGATGGGCCTCGCGCCGAAGATCGTGGACGAGATCTTCGAGTTCCTGGCCAGGCTCTCGGCCGAGGGCGCCAGCCTGCTGCTGGTGGAGCAGTACATCACCCGGGCGCTCGGCATCGCGGACTACGTGTACCTCATGAACAAGGGCCAGGTCGTGTTCAAGGGGGAGCCGTCCGAGCTGTCGGGCGACGAGCTGTTCGAGCGCTACGTCGGGGCGCACTGACGCAAGGCGCCTGCCGAGACATATTGAACAAATATGGTCTTTTCAGTACTGTTACGTCGAACGCACGGCGCCATGACCCGCGCTCCCGCCTAGCCTCCTGCAGCCGCGAGACCCCTCACCGTTGGGAGCTGTCCGTGACAGGCCACCGCCGTCGGACGCTGTCCCTGGTTAGCCTCGCCCTCGTCCTGTGGAGCACGCTCTCCCTGGGCAGCGCACCCGTACGCGCCGACGCCATCTTCAACGCGACGGCGGACGCGGCGGCCGTGCGCACCTCCTTCGCCGACTCCACGGTCGTGCCGTTCCTGGCCGAGGGGCGGGCCGACTTCACCAGCCCGCGCGCGCAGGCGATTGGGAACAGCCTGGGCACCTCCACCGCGCTCGCATCGGCGATGTACCCCGGTGACGACATCGCCGGCCTGGGTGACCTGCTGGGCCTGTTCCTGCCGCCCTCGGTGCCCCTCACCGTGCCGCCCGTGGCCTTCCCACTGGTGGTCAAGGCCGACAACGGCACGCCGTCACCGGCTGACGCGAGCTCCCCGGCCTACCTGCTCCACGCGCGCGTCGATGACGCCGGTGCAGCTGAGGGTGTGGCGACGTCCGGCGCCTCGCCGGTGCTGGCGCCAGGGGCCAACTCGACGTCCAAGGCCGAGGTCACGACCACCGCCGACGGCGGTGTGCGGGCGGCTGCCCGGACCGCCAGCGAGGGCTTCTCCCTGCCCGGCGTCCTGAAGATCGGCGCGGTGACGACGGCCGCGACCGCAGCCCGTTCCGGCTCAGGTGCGCTGACGCGGTCGTCGGACATGGCGATGGCCGGCGGGGCGGTCCTGGGGCTGCCGCTGGAGCTGCGGAACGGGAAGTTCGTGATCCCGGTGCTCGGGCAGTCGATCGCCGTAGAGGACGCGATCCAGGCATTGCCGATCCTCGCGCCGCTGAAGGAACGCGGCGTCCGGCTCGAGTTCCAGGCAGCGACCACGACACCGAACGGCATCACGGCGCCCGGCATCCGGATCACGTGGGTGCAGGCCGTCCCCGCCATCCCGCTGCCCGCGGTGCCGCTGCCCCCGCTTTCGCCGGGGCAGCCGAATATCGGTCCCATCCCCGCCAGCACCGCCACGGTGACCTATGCGCTCGGCTTCGCGAGCGCGCAGGCGACGCTGACGTCCTTCCCGTCCATCAGCGGACCGCCGGACAGCAGCGGGCCGCCGACGGTGACGCCGCCCGACACGGGCGTCTCCGTCGGGGATCCTGCGGTGCCTCCGGCGCTCGGCGTCGGCCAGCCGCCGCTGCTGGGCAGCGAGGGCAGCCCCAGCGTCGTACCCCCGACGACCGCTGTGCCCTCGGCGCGCGCCCAGCCGCGCCTGGTCCGGTCTCTCGGCAGCGGCCCGGATCTTGCCGACATCTACCTCGTTCTCGTCGTCGCAGGGCTGCTTGCCGT
This sequence comes from Frankiales bacterium, assembly GCA_025966295.1. GTDB lineage: Bacteria > Actinomycetota > Actinomycetes > Mycobacteriales > SCTD01 > RYN-111. The sequence goes on from JAOPVD010000141.1 coordinate 25,445, forward strand.
CGGGGCAGGTCAGCTCATGCGCATCCAAGGAGTAAGGACGGCCCAGGCGATATGAAGCTCTTGAGGACGCAGTGGGACCGCTGCGCGGCGGTCGCGGCCGTGGTCGTCGGCTTGCTGGCGCTGCTCATCGGCTGGATCGGTGTCAGCGGCACCGAGTTCCTGGCCGAGCAGATGTCCTACGTCGCCAGCGGCGGCCTGTTCGGCATCTTCGCCCTCGGCGTCGGTGCTGCCCTCTGGCTGTCGGCGGACCTGCGGGACGAGTGGCGCAAGCTCGACAGCGTCGAGCACCTGCTGGCCGAGGCGCTGGACCGCTCCCACGAGGTCGTCGCCGCGAGCCTGCCGGCCGCGCCGCAGCCCGCGCCACTCGCCACGGCGGTCCAGGAGCCGGCCGCCGAGCCGGGCGCTCCCACTGTCGGCCGGCGGGCTCCGCGTCGCCTCGCCAAGCCTGCGCCGGGTCAGTGACCGTGGTACGGGGCGAGGCGCGGGTGGCCTCGTCGGGCGGCACGCTCGCCGACCACCTGCGGGCCCGTCACCCCGAGGTCCTCAACCCGACCTCCCCCTGGGTGCTGGCGGAGCAGGTCCGGCTCGGCCAGCTGCTCGCCGTGGGGTTGGTCGCCATGCTCGCGGGCTGGTACGGCCTGGCCGGGACCGTTGCGCTGTCGCGCCAGGCCGGCTTCCTGGTGGTGGCGATCGGCGGCCTGGTCCTGTCCTCGGTGGGCCTGTCGCTCTGGCTGCTGGCCGGGCTCCGGGCGATCCGGGTACGACGTGTCCTCGTGCGCGAGGGCCTGCTCGTGATGGTCGCGGACCTGCCGGCGCCCGCCGTACGGGAGCGGGCCGTCGACGAGCCGACCAGCCTGGTCGCGTCGCCGGCGATGACGCACTACCACCGGCCGTCGTGCCTGCTGGTCGAGGGCAAGACCGTCGCTCAGCACGCCCTCGCGGCCCATCTCCAGAGCGGCCGCACCCCCTGCGGCGTGTGCGCGCCGTGATCTCCGAGTACGCGCCCTTCGTCGTCATCGGGCTGGCCGTCGGGTCCGTGTACGCGATCGCGGCCCTCGGGTTGGTCCTGACGTACAAGACCTCGGGCATCTTCAACTTCGCGCACGGCTCGGTCGGCGCGGCGTCGGCCTTCCTCTACTACGTCCTCTCCGACTCCGGCCACGTCGGCCTGCCGTGGCCGGTCGCCATCTTCCTGGCGGTGCCGGTGTTCGGCACCCTCGCCGGGCTGCTGCTCGAGCTCCTGGGCCGCTCGCTGGCACCGGTGCCCATCGCCATGAAGATCGTGGGGACGATCGGGCTGCTGCTCGCGGTGCGGAGCGGCGCGGAGCTGATCTTCGGCGCGACCGCGCAGCCGCTCAAGTCCTTCCTGCCGCGCAGCACCTTCCCGGTGGCGGGGGTCTTCGTCACCTACGAGCAGCTCATCACCGCGATCATCTCGCTGCTCTGCGCCCTGGGCCTGTTCCTGGTTTTCAAGTACACGAAGATCGGCAGCGCCATGCGCGCGGTGGTCGACGACCCCGACCTGCTGGACATGACCGGCGTCGACCCGGTGCGCGTCCGCCGCGCCGCGTGGGCGCTCGGCTCGGTGCTGGCCAGCCTGGCCGGTGTCCTCGTCGCGCCGCTCATCGGGCTCGACGCGCTGCTGCTCACCCTGCTCGTCGTGCAGGCGTTCGGAGCCGCCGCCGTCGGCCGCTTCACCAGCCTTCCCCTGACCTACCTGGGGGGACTGCTCATCGGCGTCCTGGTACAGCTCGCGGGCAAGTGGACGGTGGAGACCCCTTCGCTGTCCTCGATCCCCGTCGCGGTGCCCTTCCTCGTGCTGTTCGTGGTCCTGTTGGTGACGCCACGGGACCGTCTCACCGACCTCAGCAAGCTGGTGCGCCCGCGGGTCCGCGGCCGACGCCAGTACACCGCCACCGGGTACCGGGTCGCGGTGGCCGCGGCGCTGATGTTCGCCGGGTTCCTGCTGCTGCTGCCTTCCCTCACGGGCACCAGGACGATCGCCTACACCCAGGCGCTGTGCTTCGTCGGCGTGTTCCTGTCGCTAGGCATGCTGGTCCGGCTGTCCGGCCAGGTGTCCCTCTGCCAGGTCGGTTTCATGGCCGTCGGCGCCGCCGCGTTCGGGCACCTCGCCAGCGGGCTGCCCTTCCTGCTGGCCGTCGTCGTCGCCGGCCTGGCGGCGGTCCCGTTCGGCGCCGTGGTGGCCATCCCGGCGATCCGGCTCTCCGGCCTGTACCTGGCGCTGGCCACCTTCGGCTACGGGATCCTGCTCGAGCAGGTGCTCTACCCGCAGTCCTGGCTGTTCAACGGCTCGGTCGGCGTCCACGGCGCCCGGCCGGACCTGCTGGGGTTCAGCACCGCCTCGGACCGCAGCTACTACTACGTGGTCCTCGCGGTCGTGGCCCTCATGGGCCTCGTCGTCCTCGCCGTCGAGCGCTCGCGGCTGGGCCGGCTGCTCCGGGCGCTGGGGGACTCGCCGACGGCGCTGTCGACCTCCGGCACCAGCACCAACATCACCCGCGTGCTGGTCTTCTGCCTGGCCAGCTTCCTCGCCGGGGTCTCGGGCGCGCTGTCCGTGCCCGTGTTCGGCACCGCGAACGGCGGCGACTACCCGGCCTTCACGTCCCTGGTCATGCTGGCCGTCCTGGCCGTCGCGGCCACGGTCGGGGGGGCGGGTTCGTTCGTCCCGGCCCTGCTCGCGTCGGCGGCGTACATCGTGACGCCCGTCTACTTCGAGAGCGAGAAGGTGTCGCAGGCCCTGCCCGGAATCTTCGGGCTGGCCGCCGTCCTGGTGGCCGTCACCTCGCAGGGCGCTGGCCCGGCCCGTTGGCTGGAGCGCGCCGGGCAGCGCTCCGAGTGGCGCCTGCGCAGCGACCCGTTGACCTCGCGATCGCCGGTGCCGGAGCCATCGAGCACCCCGTCGCCTTCGCTCGCCCCGCACTGACCCCTTCGAAGGAGAACAGCCATCATGCTCGCGCTGAGGAAGTCAGTTTCCGTGGGCCGCGGACGGAGGCTCGTTATCCTCGCCTCGGTCACGTGCCTTGCCATGACCGGCTGCGGGATGCGGATCTCGCACGACCGCGTGGTCGCGGCGAGCGGCGCCGGCCAGTCGGGCACCGTCGTCGACCCGCTGACGGGCGCTCCGGTGGACCCGGGCGCGCCCGTCTCCGGCCTGCCCGGCGCGTCGGGGCCGACCGGCACGACCGGCAACGTCGGACCGTTGAGTCCGGGCCCGACGAGCGGGTCGGTCGCTCCGGTCGGCCCGGGGACGCCGGGCAAGCCCGGCACCAGCCGTGGCAGCGGTGGCGGCGCTGCAGGCGTGTGCAAGGGCACCGGCACCATCCTCCTGGGCAACGTCGCGCCGTACGGTGCGAGCGCGGTCGGCCAGAACTTCGCCCCGGGCCGTGACGCCCTGAAGATCTGGGAGACCGACGTGAACAACCGCGGCGGGATCTGCGGCCGCAAGGTCAAGGTGTTCGCTGTCGACGACGGCGGGAACGCCTCCCGGACCAGCGCCGCCATGCGCGACCTGGTGGAGAACAAGCACGTCGTGGCGATCGTCGCCTGGGGCACCGCGCTCACCATGCAGGCCGGTCTGGGCTACCTGGAGCAGAAGCAGATCCCCGTCCTAGGTGGGGACCTGCTGGGCATGGGCTGGTCGAGCAGCCCCATCATGTTTCCGGAGGGCGCCGGCTTCGACGAGGCGATCTACGGCGCTCTCACCAGCTCGAAGCGGCCGGGCGCGGCCAACAAGATGGCACTGTTCTACTGCGCCGAGGCGCAGTCCTGCGCCGACGCCAACGACCTGGTGACCCGGCAGGGCATCGGGAAGGCGGCCGGCACGCCGGTCGTGTACACCGCCAAGGTCAGCCTCACCGCGGTGAGCTTCGCCAGCGAGTGCCAGCAGGCCAAGCAGGCCGGCGCCGACATCGTGCTGATGGGCGGTGACGCCAGCTTTGTGGAGCGGATCGCCAACAGCTGCGCGCAGCAGGGCATCCAGTTCCGCTACACCACGGTCTCGCTGGCGGTCCAGGACGGGCAGTCGCAGAACCCGAACTTCCAGAACGGCAACTTCGCCGTGGCCACCCCGGTGATCCCGTGGCCCTCGACGGCGACGCCGGGCGCCAAGGAGTACTCGGCGGCCTACCACCGCTACTACCCCGACCTGGTCAACAGCGGGACCGCCATGTCCTGGTGGGCGTCGGGCAAGCTCGCCGAGGCGGTGATCTCGCGCATCGGCAGCGGCGCGGTCACGCCGGCATCCATCCTGGCCGCGGCGCGGGGGCTCAGGAACGAGACGCTCAACGGCCTGACCGGGCCCCTCAGCTTCGGGAGCGGTGGCGCTGCCCGCGGCCAGGGCTCGCCGCGCTGCTACTACACGGTGGAGGTGCGCAACAACAAGTGGGTGGCGCGCGACAACGGCAAGCTCCACTGCCGGTCCGGTCCCCCGCTCACCAAGGAGGGTGGCGGCACGCGCTGATCCCGGGCATGAACGACGTGACAGCACAGCAGTCAGCTGACCGACCCGCTCGCATCGCGATCGTGGGTGCGGGGCCTGCCGGCATCTATGTCGCCGACGTGCTCATGAAGTCTGGTGAGAACGTGTCGATCGACCTGTTCGAGCGCCAGCCGGCGCCGTTCGGGCTGATCCGGTACGGCGTGGCGCCGGACCATCCGCGGATCAAGGGCATCATCACGGCGCTGCACCAGGTGCTGGACAAGCCGCAGGTCCGGTTGCTCGGCAACGTCGAGTACGGCGTGGACCTCAAGCTCGAGGACCTGCAGCGGTTCTATGACGCCG
>JAOPVD010000179.1 GCA_025966295.1 Frankiales bacterium
CAACGGGCCCGCGGCTGCCGAAGCCACAGGTATGACACGTCGCTGGACCCTCATCGGTGTGCTGACGGCCGGCGCGTTCGGCTACGCCGTGGTGCCGAACGGCTCGAGCCTGCGGCCGGTCCTCTACGTCGCCGTCGCGGCCGCCGCCCTGCTGACAGCGGGCCTGGGCGTGTCCCGCGTCCAGCCACGGGACCGCCGGCACTGGGCGCTGTTCCTGGCCGGGCTGGCCTGCCGCCTGCTGGGCGACGTCACCTGGTTCGTGCTGGACCTGGTCCTGCACGTCAGCCCGTTCACGTCGGCCGCCGACGCCTGCTACCTGGCCAGCTACCCGCTCATGGGCCTGGGCCTGGCCCTGATGGTGCGCGCCCGCCAACCGGGCCACGACCGGGCCGCCACGCTCGACGCCGCCATCATCACCACCGCGGCGGCGGTGCTCGTGGCCATCTTCGTCATCGCCCCCACCGTCACCGACACCACCCAGGGCGCCCTCGGTCGCATCGTCAGCACCGCCTACCCGCTCGCTGACCTGCTGCTGCTCGCCGTCCTCGCCCGGCTGTGGACGAGCTCCGGGTCCGCGCCGGGTGCCTACCGCGTCCTGGGCCTCGGGCTGATGTTCACCCTGGCCGGCGACATGGGCTACGACGCCGCCTACCTGACCGACGGTGAGGTGCCCGCGGGTCCCTGGCTGAACCTGTGCCTACTGCTCGGCTACGTGAGCGTCGCGGCTGCGGCGGTCATGCCGTCGATGCGGGACCTGCACGAGCCGGCCCGTGAGGCCGACCAGTCCCTGCCGCGGCCGCGGCTGCTCGCCCTCACCGTGGCCGCGGTGCTGGCACCGGCCACGCTGCTGTTCGAGGGCATCCGGGACCGGCCGCTGCACTGGCAGATCATCGGCACCGGCTCGATCCTCATCTCGACCCTGGTGCTGGCACGCATGAGCGGGCTGTTCCAGCAGGTGCAGCAGCAGGCGGCCGACCTGGCCGCGCTGGCCCGCACCGACGGGCTCACCGGCCTGCCGAACCGCCGTACCTGGGAGCGCGAGCTGCGCCGTGCCTGCGACCTGGCCCGGCGCGGCGGCACGTCGCTGACCGTCGCCCTGCTGGACCTGGACCACTTCAAGGCCTTCAACGACACCGCCGGCCACACCGCCGGCGACCGGCTGCTCCGGGAGGCCGCCGCCGCGTGGCGCGCGGCGCTGCCCGCGGACGGCTTCCTGGCCCGGTACGGCGGCGAGGAGTTCGGCGTGGTGCTCCGCGGGCGCAGTAGCGCGCAGATGCACGCGGCCCTGGAGGCGATGCTGCGCGTCACCCCGCTGCAGCAGACCTTCTCGGCGGGCATCGCCTGCTGGGACGGGACCGAGGACCCGGAGGCGCTGGTCGCGCGGGCGGACACCGAGCTGTACGCGGCCAAGCGCGCCGGCCGGGCCCGCATCCTGCCGCCGCCCTCCGCCCAGGACGGGTGTACGGACCTCGCCAGCTGGGTCAGCACCCGCGCCGGCTGAACGACCCTGGTCGGCCGGACTAGGTAGGCGCCGCTCGGGTAGTCCCGGCGCATGACGACACCGGACGAGCACGACCGACCGACCCTCGACGACGTCCTCGAGCCGGAGCGGGACCCGGGGCTGCCGCGCGACCCGGCCGAGCACGGCGGCATGCCGCCGGTCGACGACGAGGAGGACGAGGTGCTGGAGCACGTCGTCGAGCAGGACCGGGTGGCCGCCGGCCTCAAGGACTACGCCGAGGACGAGGTGCCGCCGGCGACCGAGCCGCCGCCACCGTCCTGACCGAGCAGCTGGGGGTTGAGCACCCGCGTGGTCGACGCCGGGTTGGCCTCCAGCAGGACCGCCGGTCTGATCGGGCGCGGCACGAAGTTGCCCGTGCAGTTGGGGCAGCTTCCTCCCATCGCGTCGACGCAGGCCGCGCAGAACGTGCACTCGAAGGTGCAGATGCGGGCCTCGGGGGAGTCGTAGGGCAGGTCGGTGTCGCAGCGCTCGCAGGACGGCCTCAGCTCCAGCATGGCCGTCAGCCTGCCGTGCCGGCGCCACCTGGGCCAGCCCCCGGTGGGCGTACCGTGAAACGGTGGAGCCGGGCGGCAGCTCGCGCAGGACCGCGCCAAGGACACTGCACGTGCTCCGGCTGTGCAGTGTCTTCCAGGTGCCTGCCGAGGAACTCGGCCCCGGCACCGAGGGCTTCGACAGCATCGGCGGCATGCAGAACCACACCGGCACGTTGAGCCGGTGCCTCGACCAGCTGGGCTGGGCCCAGACGGTGGTGACCTCCCGCCTGGGCGGCGCGCGGGGCAGCGCCCGGCTCGGCAGTCACGGGCGGCTGGTGCGCGTCGGTGTCCGGCTCCGGCGGCTGCGCCAGCTGTGGGCCTGCGAGGCGCTGTTGCACGTCTGGCGGTGCCGGCCCGCTGTCGACCTCGTGCACGTCCACCAGGGCGAGGACCTGGCGGTCCTGCCGCTCGGCCTGTTCGCCGCCGTGTGGCACCGCTGCCCGTTGGTGGTGACGGTGCACTGCAGCACCGGGCACACGGTGCAGGGGCGGTCGCCCCGGGCCCGCGTGCTGCTGCACCTCGGCGGCCCGCTGGAGCGGGCGGTGCTGCGCCGGGCCAGCGCGGTGGTCGTCCTGGCCGAGCACACCGCCGGCTGCCTGCGGCGCGACGGGCTGCCGCCGGAGCGGATCCACGTCATCCCGTCGGGCTTCGACCCCGAGCTGTTCGCGGGCGCGCACGGCGGCACCTTCCCGCGGTCCCACCCGCCGCGGGTCGGGTACGTCGGTCGGCTGGCGCCGCAGAAAGGCGCGCACCTGCTGGTGGACGCGTTCAGCCGGCTGAGCGGGACCGCCTCCCTGGTCATCGTCGGGGACGGGCCGGACCGCATGCGGGTCGAGCAGGCCCTGGAGGCGCTGCCCGCACGGGTGCGCGTCGTGCGCAGCGGGTTCGTACCCCACGAGCGGGTGCCGGCCCTGCTGGGCTCGCTGGACGTCCTGGTGCTGCCCTCGACCTACGAGGAGCTGGGCTCGGTGCTCATCGAGACGATGGCCGTCGGCACCCCCATCGTGGCGGCCGACGTCGGTGGGGTCCCCGAGGTGGTGAGGCACGGCGAGACCGGCCTGCTGGTGCCGCCGGGCGACGTGGCGGCGCTGGCCGCCGCCATCGACCTGCTGGTCGCCGACGGCGAGCTCGCCTCCCGGCTCGGCGCCTGCGGCCGCACGGCGGCGCAGCGGTTCGCCTGGCCGCGGCTGGCCGGCAGCGTCGCCGCCGTGTACGACGACGTGCTGTCGGGCGTGCGGTAGCCCGGCCGTGACCGAGGGCGCCGTCGCCCAGTCGCCGTGGGCGCCGCTGCGGGTCTCGGCCTTCCGGGCGCTGTGGCTGGCGTCGCTGGTCGGCAACATCGGGACCTGGATGCAGACCGTCGCCGCCCAGTGGCTGCTCGTCCACGAGCCGAACGCGTCCACGTTGGTGGCTCTCGTCCAGACGGCCAGCACGCTGCCGATCGTGCTGCTCGCGCTCCCGTCCGGCGTGCTGGCCGACACCCTGGACCGGCGGCAGCTGCTCATCGTCGTCCAGCTGTTCCAGGGCGCCGTGGCGGCCGGCCTGACGGTCCTGACGGTGGCCGGGCAGGTGACGCCCGCGCTGCTGCTGACGTTCACCTTCGCCCTCGGCGCCGGCGCGGCGCTGACGAACCCGGCGTACCAGGCGATCATCCCGGGGCTGGTGCCGCGGGAGGAGCTGCACGCCGCGTCCGCGCTGGGCTCGGTCAACATCAACGTCGCGCGCGCCGTCGGGCCGGCGCTCGCCGGGGTGCTGGTGGCGTGGGTCGGGCCGGCCACCGTGTTCGCCCTGAACGCCGCGTCCTTCCTGGCGTTCGCGCTGGTCCTCGCGGCCTGGTCGCACCAGGTGGAGCCGAGCGCCCACCCGCCGGAGCGCTTCGTGCCCGCGCTGCGGGCCGGCGGTCGGTACGTCCGCCACTCGCCGGTGACCCGCCGCATCCTCGGCCACCAGGCCGGGTTCGTGGTGCCCGCCATCGCGCTGTGGGCGCTGCTGCCGCTGGTGGCGGACCGCCGGCTGCAGACCGGGCCGGGCGGGTACGGCGCGCTGCTGGCCGGGCTCGGCATCGGCGCCGTCGCCGGGGTGCTGTGGCTGCCGCGGATCCGCGCGCTGTGCTCGATCAACGCGATGCTGGTCGGCGCGGAGCTGGCGTACGCCGTCGCGCTGGTCGTGCTGGTCACCGTGCGCAGCCCGGTCGTGGCGGTCGTGGTGCTGCTGCCGGCCGGCGCCGCCTGGGTGGTCGTGCTGGCCAGCCTGAACGCGGCCGTGCAGCTGTTCCTGCCCGGCTGGGTCCGGGCCCGGGGCCTGTCGGCATACCTCATCGTGCAGGCCGCGGGGCAGGCCGTCGGCGCGCTGGTCTGGGGGCTGCTCGCCGAGGACCTCGGCCTGGTGCACGCCTACCTGGCGGCGGCGGGACTGCTCGTGGCGGCGGCCCTCATGGTGCTGGCCCGGCCGCTCATCGACGTCCAGGGGTTGGACCGGTCCCCGGCGGTCTACTGGCCCGAACCCGACCTGGAGCTCGAGCCCGAGCCGCACGCCGGCCCCGTCCTCGTGCAGAGCACCTACGCCGTGGCGCCGGACAAGCACGAGGCCTTCCGGGAGGCGATGGAGGACGTCCGGCGCTCCCGGATGCGCACCGGGGCGACCCGCTGGGAGCTCTACCAGGAGGGAGAGGACCCGGACCGGTTCGTCGAGCTCTACACCGTCCCGTCCTGGGACGAGCACCTGCGCCAGCACGGCGGGCGGCTGACCGGCTCGGACCAGGTCGCCGAGCTGCGCGCGCTGGCCCTGTCCGAGCCGCCGCCGGTGGTGGTCCACCTCTTCCCGGCGGACGAGGTCTGAGCAGGAACACCTGCTGCACCCGTTTGGTTGCACACAGTGAGGCAGCCGTCGCCCGCCGAAGGGTCAGGGCCGGTTCATGAGCGCGGCCTTCACACGCGGCGCAGGGTTCGACTCCCTCGGTTGCCACCGGCAGTGCCCGGGAGCCCTCGACACGGCCGGGCCGGCTCGTCACGATGGGAGGGACCCGACCCTCGGAGGGTGGCATGTGCGACATCGGTGCGGAGCTGCGCGAGGTCGAGTTCGAGCCCCTTCCCGAGGAGCCGGTCCGGGAGCCCGAGCCCGTGGTGGTGGTCGACGAACCGGTGCCGGCCCCGGCATGACCGAGCGCGCCTTCGTCGCGGGCGAGCTGCGCGGCTACCGGCAGTTCCACCTCGACGGCGACGGCCTCCACCCGGTGGTGCACCGGGCCGCCGGTCCCTGGCACGCCGGCCTGGAGCAGGCCCGCTGCCTCGTCGGTGAGGACCACGACGCGCCCGCGGCCGGCTGCGGCTGCGGGCTCTACGCGTGCTACCTGCCGGGCAGCGCCACGGTCGCCCTCGGGGCCGTCAACGCGGTCGTCGCGGCCCGCGGGCGCTGCCTGCTCGGCGACCGGGGCTTCCGGGCCGCGCGGGCCCGCATCGAAGCGGTCGCACTGTCGCCCGCGATCCGCTGTCGACCCATGGCCACGGCCCGCGTCCGCCGGCTGCTGGCCGACCGCTACCCCGCCACCCAGGTCTACGCCTCGACGCGGCGGATGCTCAAGGAACACCCGCCCCAGGACGTGGCCGGTCTCGGCATCGCCCTGGCACCGGACCGGAGCCGGCAGTACCGCGCTGTCGCCGCCGCGCTCTGGCTGTCCTTCGTGGTGACCGGCTACGCGCTGGCGTTCCTGCCGGCCGACGTGATGGCGGCGGCCCAGGCGCGCTGGCCGCTGCTGGTGCTCGCGTTCCTGGCCTGGCAGGCGGCGCTGATCTGGCTGTTCGTGCGCCTGATGGCGCTCCAGGGCCCACCACCCCCCCGGTGATCCACGGAACCGGCGCCGCCGTTTGGGGCCGCGGGACGTGGGCGCTGGTTCCGTGGATCACCGGGGTTAGGTTTTGCGGGTGCCGAGCCCGCGCGTCCACCTGCCCGACCCGGTCCCCGGCTGGGACGTGCTGCGGGCCGAGCTGGAGGTGCCCGGGGAGTTCCCGCCGGAGGTGCTGCGCGAGGCCGCCCGGGTCACGGCTGCCCTGGACGGGGACGACCTGACGCACGTCCCGTTCCTGACGATCGACCCGCCCGGCAGCACCGACCTGGACCAGGCGCTGGCGCTGAGCCGGACGAACGGCGGCTACCAGCTCCAGTACGCCATCGCCGACGTGGCGGCGTTCGTGCGCCCCGGCGGGCTGGTCGACCGGGAGGCGCACCGGCGCGGCGAGACGCTCTACGCGCCGGACAAGAAGGCACCGCTGCACCCGCCGGTCCTGAGCGAGGACCGCGGCAGCCTGCGGGCCGGCCAGCTGCGGCCGGCACTGGTCTGGACCCTCGACCTCGACGGGCACGGCCAGCTGACCAAGACCGACGTGCGCCGGGCCACGGTGCGCAGCCGCCAGCAGCTCGACTACGCCACCGTGCAGCAGCAGATCGACAGCGGCGCCGCCAGCCCGGACCTGCTGCTGCTCCGGGAGGTCGGGCTGCTGCGCCTGCAGGCGGCCCGCGACCGCGGCGCCGTCGACCTGGCCACGCCGGAGCAGGAGGTCGACCACGAGGGGCACCTCACCTACCGGGCGCCGCTGCCGGCCGAGCTGTGGAACGCCCAGCTCAGCCTGCTGACCGGGATGGCAGCGGCGCAGCTGATGCTGGACGGCCAGGTCGGGCTGCTACGCACGCTCCCGACGCCCGACCAGCCGGCGGTGGACAGCCTGCGGCGCAGCGCCCTGGCGCTCGGCGTCGCCTGGCCGGAGGGCACGCCGTACGCCGATGTGCTGCGCGCGCTGGACCCGCACGAGCCGGCCGCCGCCGCGGTCCTGACGCTCGCGACCCGGCTGCTGCGGGGCGCGGGCTACGCCGCCTTCGACGGGAGCCCGCCGGAGCAGTCGCAGC
>JAOPVD010000326.1 GCA_025966295.1 Frankiales bacterium
TGTTGAGTTCTCAAGGATCGAACGCTCACCGCTCCGGGCCTTTCAGCCGTTCGCGGGGCAACCGTTCCACTCTATCTTGTCCAGCTCCCCCGGTCAAACCGTGTGGTCCGACCGACAAGCTGCCACCACCACAAGCACACGGCGCTGCCGTGAGACCTGACAGGGATGGCCCGCGGACCGTGCTCCAGCGATCTTCCCGCTGGTGTCCGGTGCTCCGGGGGCGATCAAGAAGTTACGAGTTGCGGGCGGGCGAGTCAAATTTGGGGGCAGATCAGGGGTCCACACGCTCAGAAAGGCCGCTTTCCGACCTGCTCACCTCGCTGCCGTGACCTGCCCGTGACCGAACCAGGCCGGTGCCGGCGGTGCCGGGACCCGGGAACGCGTGCTCCCGGCCCCTTCGCCGACGCCGGCCTGACCAGCGTGCCTACGCCTGGCGCTCCACCACGAGCACGTTGCGCTTGCCCTTGCGCAGGACGAGGAACCGGCCGTGCAGCCAGGCGCTGTCGGCCGGGACGGCCGCCTCGTCGGTCACCTTCGTGTTGTTCAGGTAGGCGCCGCCCTCCTTGACCGCGCGGCGCGCGTCCGACCGGGACAGCGACAGCCCCTCCGCCAGGAGCTCCACGAACGGCGGCGTCGGCCCGGAGACCTGCAGCGAGGGCGCCTCGGACAGCGCCGACACCAGGGTGTCCTCGTCCAGCTCGCCGAGGGCTCCCCCGCCGAACAGCGCGGCGGACGCGGCCTGCACCCGCCGGACCTCGTCGGGCCCGTGGACCAGCGCCACCAGCTCGTCGGCGAGGCGGCGCTGGGCCGCCCGGGCGTGCGGACGCTCCGCCGTGGCGACGTCCAGCGCCTCGACCTCGGCGCGTCCGACGAACGTGAGCAGCCGCAGGTAGGTGCCGACGTCGCGGTCGTCGACGTTGAGGCAGAACTGCCAGAGGGCGTAGGGCGAGGTCATCCGGGCGTCGAGCCACACCGACCCGCCCCCGGTGCTCTTGCCGATCTTCTGGCCGCTGGCGTCGGTGATCAACGGGAAGGTGAGGGCGTGCCCGTGCGCGCCGTCGACGCGGCGCATGTAGTCCAGGCCGGCGGTGATGTTGCCCCACTGGTCGGTGGCGCCCACCTGCAGCGTGCAGCCGTACCGGCGGTGCAGCTCGAGGAAGTCAAGGGACTGCAGCAGCTGGTAGCTGAACTCGGTGAACGACAGCCCGCCGCTCTCCAGCCGCGCGCTCACCGACTCGCGGGCCAGCATCTGGTTGACCGGGAAGTGCTTGCCGACGTCGCGCAGGAAGTCCAGCACGGTGAGCTCGGCCGTCCAGTCGAGGTTGTCGACCAGCAGCGCGCCGGCCGGCCCCTCGAAGCTCAGGAAGCGCTGCATCTGGGCCTGCAGCACCTTCACCCGCCCGGCGATGACCTCCGGCGACTGGAGCTGGCGCTCGGACGTGCGTCCGCTGGGGTCGCCGATGAAGCCGGTGGCGCCCCCGGCCAGCGCGAGCGGGCGGTGGCCGCCGAGCTGGAAGCGCCGGAGCGCGAACAGCGGCACCAGGTTGCCGACGTGCAGCGAGTCGGCGGTGGGGTCGAAGCCGCAGTACAGGGTCACCGGCCCGGCCGCGAGGTCCCTGGCCAGGGCCTCGCGGTCGGTGGTGACCGCGACGAGCCCGCGCCACTCGAGGTCGGCGAGGACGTCGTCGACAGGCGCCACGGTGGGCAGGGCGGACGGGTCCGGCGAGGCCGGGGCGGGCGAGGGTAGGGCTGCGCTGGTCACGGCCACGATGGTGCCGTACCCGGCAACCGGGATGCGCGCGGGCGCGCGGACGACGGGCTCAGCGGCGGTGCAGGGCGGGGGCGTCCAGCAGGGTGCCGTGCTGGTCGTCGTAGCGCCCGCAGGCGGCGTCGGTGATGACGGTCGCGGCCGCGGCGGCCTCGTCCCACTCGGTGACGCCGTTCCAGACCGGCATTCCGAGCGTCATGTCGGTGCGCACCAGGCCGGGCAGGACGTCCAGCACCACGACGCCGGTGCCGGTCAGCGGCCCGGCGAGCGACTCGGTGAGCACCGACAGCGCCCGCTTGGAGACCGCGTACCCGGTGTAGGTGCCGGAGCGGGTGGCCGCCCGGGCGCGGCTGGCGATGTTCACGACGTGGCCGTGACCGCGCTGCACCATCGGCGGCAGCAGGGCGCGGGTCAGGAGCATCGGGCCGCGCAGATTGGTCTCCACGACCTCCCACATCTCCGCCGGGTCGGCCTCCCAGAAAAGCCGCTCGGTGCGCTCGATCCGGCCGGCGTTGTTGACCAGCAGATCCACGGTGCCCAGGTGCTGCTCGGCGTGCGCCACCACCCGCTCGACCGCCGCCGGGTCGGCGACGTCGATCGCGGCGGGCAGCGTCTGAACGCCGTACCGGCTGGTGAGGTCCTCGGCGAGCTCCCGGACCTGCGCGCCGGTCCGGGCCAGCAGCAGCAGGGACATGCCCTCCGCGGCCAGTGCGGTCGCGATCTCGCGACCGAGCCCCCGGCCGGCACCGGTCACGACGCCGATGCGCCCGGTCAGCCTCACGAGCGCACCCTACGGACGGCGGCCCGGTACGGCGACACCGTCGGCTCCCCCTCGAGCCAGAACCGCCAGGGGGTGGCCGCGCCCTGGGCCACGCCGACCCGCGGGCCGGCCAGCACGACGCCGTCGTGGCCGCCGGGCAGCAGCCGC
>JAOPVD010000189.1 GCA_025966295.1 Frankiales bacterium
TGCCGAGCGTGGAGAAGGACCTCGGCTGCTTCAGCCAGTTCCCGTGGCTGTTCAGCGTCTACCTGCTCGCCCAGGCCGTCACGGTGCCGCTCTACGGCAAGCTCGCCGACGTCGTCGGCCGCAAGCCGATGCTCCTGATCGGGATCGCGGTCTTCCTGGCCGGCTCGCTGCTGTGCGGCCTGGCCTGGTCGATGCCGGCGCTGATCGCCGCCCGGGCGCTGCAGGGCATCGGCGCCGGCGCCATCCAGCCGATCAGCCTCACCATCATCGGCGACCTGTACTCACTCGAGGAGCGCGCCCGGGTCCAGGGGTACGTCGTCTCGGTCTGGGGCGCCGCCGCCGTGCTGGGGCCCGTCATCGGCGGCCTGTTCAGCCAGTACATCTCCTGGCGCTGGATCTTCTTCGTCAACCTGCCGCTCGGCGCCGTCGCCCTGCTGGCGCTGCACCGCCGGTTCACCGAGAACGTCGTCCGCCGCCCGCACCGCATCGACTACCGCGGCGCGGTGCTGCTGACGGTCGGCTGCTCGCTGCTCATCCTGGGGCTGCTCGAGGGCGGTACGGCGTGGGCGTGGGGCTCCGCCACGAGCGGGCTGGTGCTGGGCACCGCGGCCCTGGCCCTGGTCGCCTTCGTGCTGGTCGAGCGCCGCGCCACCGAGCCGGTCCTGCCGCTGTGGGTGTTCCAACGCCGGGTGCTGGTCAGCGGCAACCTGGTCTCGTTCGGGGTAGGCGCGGTGGTCATCGGGCTGTCGTCGTACGTCCCGACGTACGTGCAGGGTGTGCTCGGAACCGGCGCCGTGGAGGCCGGTTTCGCGCTCGGCGCGCTGACGATGGGCTGGCCGATCGCGGCGGCGCTGTCGGGCCGGCTCTACCTGCGGATCGGCTTTCGGGACACCGCCCTGATCGGCATGGGCTTCGCGATCACCGGCTTGGTGCTCACCGCCCTGCTGGCCGAGTCGTCGCCGGTGTGGTGGGTGGCGGGCACGATGTTCGTCACCGGCCTCGGCATGGGCCTGTCGTCCAGCCCGATGGTCGTCGCGGTGCAGTCCGTGGTCGGCTGGGACCGGCGCGGCGTCGTCACCGGCACCAACATGTTCTGCCGGGCGATGGGCTCCGCCGTCGGAGCCGCGCTGTTCGGCGCCGTCGCGAACGCCACGCTCGCGGCCCGGTTCGACAACCCGCCGGCGGGGGTGCACGGCCCGCTCCCCCACGGCGTCGACGAGACCGCCAAGGCGCTGGCGCACCCGGGCCCGGCCGCCGACTTCGCGCGCAGCAGCCTGTACGCCGCCTCGCACCACGTGTTCATCGCCCTGGTTGCCACGGCGGTGCTCATGGCGGTGGCGCTGGCCTTCCTGCCGCGCCGTACCAGCGCGCTGGTCTTCGACTGACCGGCTAGCGCAGACCCCGGCCGGCCGGCAGCCGGGTGGTCGCCCGGCCGTCCGGCGCGGTGGCGACCGCGACCACGTCGTACACCCCGGTCACGCCGTCCTGCGGGCTCAGCGCGCGGCACCGGGTCCGCAGGTCCTCGCAGCTGATCCGGCGGCCGCCGACCCGGATGTCGAGCCGGCTGTCGTAGTAGTCGGAGAAGACGTTGCCGTCGCGGTCGGGGTCGATCGCGGCGGTCGTGGCGTCGTGCCGCCAGCGGTCGGTGAGCAGCCGGGCGTCGGCGCTGCGGTCGCCCTTCACGTACTTGTCGAACCAGGCGACCGTGTACCAGGCGGTGAGGTCCGCGCCGCGCAGCGAGGACGTGAAGGCCGGGTTGGGGATGAAGGAGAAGTCGTAGTGGGTGCCGCCGCGGATGACGATCTCGCCGGTGTCGACGCCCTGCGTGGAGTAGGCCAACGACGAGACCGACTTGGCCTTCGGGTCCGGCAGCGCCCGGTTCGGGGTCGGCGGCAGGTAGTAGTCGGCAGACAGCCCCAAGCCGGGCTTGGTGATCTTCACGACCTTGCGGGCGGCGGCATCGACGCAGCCGGCCTCGCGACCGGTCGGGTCGGTGCCGGCCAGGTTGTCCCAGGCGACGACCGCCTTGACCCGCGGGTCGGCCTGCCCGACGTAGCTGACGCCGGCGGCGCCGTAGGAGTGCCCGGCCAGCCCGATGCGGGTCGGGTCGAGCAGCGAGGCGAACGGGTTGGCGCCGGTGTTCAGGCCGGCCTTCACGCGGCGGTCCTGCTTGTCGCGGTGCGAGGTGCCGGTGAGGCAGGACTTCTGGGGCACGTAGGGCCGCTGGGCCGTGGAGAGGAAGAAGTCCAGGGCATCGACGGTCCCGTCGAAGAACGGCCGGCCGTCGCTCTGCGCCGGGAAGCCCTCCTGCCGGTCGACCCCGTCCCCGAAGGTGTCGGACTGGCCCTGGCCCTGCGGGTCGAAGGTCAGCACCACGTAGCCGGCCTTGGCCAGCGCCTGCGCGGCGAACCAGTACAGCTGCTCGGGGGCCTGCACCGAGCCGTTGGTGATGACGATGCCGGGCCGCTTGGCCGGACCGGCCTTGGTGGCCCAGACGTGGCCGCTCAGGGTCGCGCCGTTGCGCGCGGTGAACAGCACCGGCGAGACGATCCCGTAGCCCCGGGTCTGCCAGTCGTAGAGCCGCACGTCACCGGCGCAGCCGTCCTCACCGGACCAGCACAGGTCGGTGACGAACTCCCGCTCGGTGTCGGTGGCCTGCAGCTGCAGCGCGTGCGTCCGGTTGGCGGCGCCCACCTGCCGCAGCTGCGCCTGGTACTGCGGCGTCAGGTAGCTGTTCTGCCGCTCCAGCGTCTTGCTGTAGTTCTTGGCCTCGTACGCCGGGTCGAAGGCCTTCGGCGACCCGGACGCGAGCGTCGGTGTCGCGAGGACGAGGGCGGCGGCGAGCAGGAGCAGTCGGGGGCGCATGACCCCCCCCCCTTCGCCGCGGGCCGCAGGATTCCTGCACGGACAGTGCAACAGATCCGCAGCCGTCCGTCCAGGGTGCCCGCGCCGGGCTACGAGGCCTGGCGGAGCGCCCAGCCGCGGTCGCGCACGTTGCGGAACAGGTCGATCCCGGTCTTGGCACGCAACCGGCAGAGCTGGACGTCGACGCGGCGCGACGGCGTGGTGTCACCCCAGGCCACCCAGTGCAGCTGGTCCCGGCTCCAGACCTTGCGTGGCGCGGCCAGGAACAGCGCGAGCAGCTCCACCTGCCGCGGCGACAGGTCCAGCTCCTCGCCGTCCAGCGTGACGACGTAGCCAGCCAGGTCGACGGCCAGGCCGGCCATCTGCAGCGGGCCGGACAGCGCGATGCCGGCGTCGGCGGCGCGGCTGGTGAAGTCCCGGCCGGTGCCGGCGACCGAGCGCAGGACCGGGGCGGGGCGGGTGGGCAGGGCAGCTGGCGCGGGGTAGGCCATGTCGATCCTCCGGGGGTGTCCGTTGAGCATGTCCAGGACGCTAGGCAGCCCGGGTTCCCTGGAGGTGACCCGCGTGTTTCCGGCGGGTTCCGAGGTCCGCACATCCCGGTGCCGCCGCGCCGCCGCCCGCCAGGACGCGCCCAGGACCGCCGCCCCGTAGGGTGGCCGACGTGACCGAGCGCTTGGTGTGGATCGACTGCGAGATGACCGGGCTCGACCTCGGCTCCGACCTGCTCATCGAGGTCGCGGCCCTGGTCACCGACTCGGAGCTCAACGTGCTCGGCGAGGGCGTCGACGTGGTGATCGGCGCGACCGCCGAGCAGCTCGAGCGGATGCCTGAGGTGGTCCGGGAGATGCACGCCAGCTCCGGCCTCACCGACGAGGTGCTGCGCTCGACGGTGACGGTCGAACAGGCCGAGCAGAAGGTCCTGGCCTACCTCAAGGAGCACATCAAGGAGCCCCGCAAGGCGCCGCTGTGCGGCAACTCGATCGGCACCGACCGCGGCTTCCTGGCCCGCGACATGACGGTGCTCGACGACTTCCTGCACTACCGCATGGTGGACGTCTCCTCGGTCAAGGAGCTGGCCCGCCGCTGGTACCCGCGGGCCTACTTCAACTCCCCCAAGAAGGCCGGCGGCCACCGCGCGCTCGCCGACATCCTGGAGTCGGTCAAGGAACTGAAGTACTACCGCTCCACGATCTTCGTGCCCCAGCCGGGACCGACGTCCGAGGAGGCCGCCGCGGCCGCCGCGGCCCTGGCACCGGTCGAGGACTAGCGCCCGACGCGCCCGAGCGCGCTTCCCGCTAGACTGCTCGCCGTTCCATGGTGGGCGTAGCTCAGTTGGCAGAGCACCGGGTTGTGATCCCGGTTGTCGCGGGTTCGACCCCCGTCGCTCACCCCATGCAGCAGCCGGTCAGGGGCCCCTTTCGAGGGGCCCCTGACCGCGCTCCGTCACCCTTCGTGGCAAATCCACA